>NZ_JBFUJE010000261.1:0-5524 GCF_056401535.1 Luteibacter sp. P4_E6
GCGTCGGTAGCGCCCCTTGCGATGCTGGCTGAAACAGGAACCATAGGAAGCGCCGGGCGATGCCCGGAGCGCTCCAGGCTCCGGCGCCATTGGGCAATAGGTCGGTGCGTGAAATGCCCCTGCGTCACTGCGTCGTTGCAGTTCCTGGGCGAACATCAGGCAGGCCAGTTTCGACTGACCATACGCTGTCATAGGCTTATATCTTCGTTCGGACTGCAGATCGTCGAAGTCGATGGTGCCGCTTCTTGCGGCCACGCTCGAGAGCGTGACAACGCGTGGCTGGTCGCTCTTGCGCAGCAGTGGCAGCAGGTATGCCGTCAAGGCGAAGTGGCCGAGGTAGTTCGTGCCGAACTGCAACTCAAAACCGTCAGCAGTGGTCAGGCGTTTAGGTGGTGTCATGACCGCCGCATTGTTGATCAGCAGGTCCAGATGGCCGCGTAATGCTTGCAGGCGTTCGCAGAACGTCTTGATCGATGGTGTCCACCGGCGCGATGAGGCTGGCACTGCAAGCGTGGAGAGATCAGCCCGATCAGCGGAAGCCGGTAGCCACGTTCCTCATGGATACTTTCGACAGTTGCGAACGGAGCTTTAAGCCGATTCGCCGGATAGGTTCCGGCCATTCGGATCCGAGGCGAGTGGCTGATACGTGGTGTATCCCTCCGCGCCGCCCTGGTAATACGTTGTGGAATCGCTAGGGGCGAGCATCTCATTTGCGGCTACCCGCGCGGGCAGGTCCGGATTTGCGATGAAGTGTCTGCCGAAGGAAACGAGGTCTACGGTTCCTGAAGCAATCAACGCGTTGGCAGAGGCGATGTCAAAGCCGCCATTCGCTATCAACGTACCGCGATAGAGCGTCCGGAAATGGTCGTACGTTGATGCTTGCAGGATCGCGGCGGGAGTAGCGGACACGTCCGTCATCGGTCGCATGAGATGCAGGTATGCCAGCCCGAGTCGATCGAGTTGCTCGATTAGATAGTTGTACGTCGGCAACGTGTCCTCGTTCGCCCGTATCAATCCCACGTTATGCAGGCCGGGACTCAGCTTGATACCGATCCGATCACCGGACCAAGTCGATGCAAGCGCCTGCATGATCTCTAAGATGAGCCGGGAGCGGTTAGCAGGGCTGCCGCCATAGTCGTCGTCCCGATGGTTAAACAGCGAACTCAGAAACTGAGGTAGCAAATAGATATTGGCTGCGTGCAACTCCACCCCGTCGAACCCCACTTGCATAGCTCGGCGTCCCGCCTGGGCGAAGTCGTCAACCAGCGTACGGATATCGGAACGGGTCAGCGCACGGGGTGTGAGTGTTTTCTTGAAGCCGTCGGGGGTGAACGCCTGTTGGACTGGGTCGACGGCCGAGGGCGCCACCGGGAGTGCGCCGCCAAGAAGGTCCGGATGGGAGATGGATCCGGAATGAGCCAGTTGCAGGAAGATTCTGCCGCCTTGGGCATGCACTGCGTCGACGACCTCGCGCCAACCGTCGACCTGCTCGTTGGTGAAAATCCCAGGGACGCGAATCCCACCTACTGCCTGATCGCTGACGTAGGTGCCACCGGTAACGATCAGGCCCGCCGACACGCGCTGCGCGTAATACTCGGCTTCCAGGGATGAAGGAACTCGGGCTGGGTTGTCCGTGCGCCCTCGTGTCATGGGCGACATGACGATTCGATTCGGCGTGGCGAAGGTTCCGCGCGCGTAGGCGGTCAGCAACGGGTAGGTGGCTCGTAGATCGGATGTCACGCGTGCTCCAGAAGCAAGGCGACGGCGTCGCGGTGAAGCGATACTATTGAGTATCGTGGCGATACTCAATAGTATCGTCTATGCTTGGACCCATGCCTTCTCCGAAAGAACGAATACTGGCCGCCGCCGGCGACATCTTTGCCCGGCAATCCATCAATTCCGCGACGCTGGATGAAATTGTTGCCTCCGCGGGGACGACGAAGATGGCCCTCTATCGTCATTACGAGGGCCGAGATGATCTGGTCGCGAGCTGGCTTTCCGCAGTCGCGGCCAAGAGCGAAGAGCGCTGGAGGTGGTTGGCGGATACCCACACCAATGACCCCTTCGCGCAAATACTGGGTTGGACGCGCTTCATGGCAACACGCCTACCGTCGGCGACGAGCCGAGGTTGTCCCTTCGTCAATGTCGCCGCTGAACTCCAGGCGTCAGATCACCCGGCCTGGGTAGTTATCAGGCGGCATCGTCAGGTCGTTCTCCGTCATATCGAAAGGCTTCTTGAGGACGCTGGTGTTGCAGACGCCTCGCGCATGGCCCGTGGAATCATGTATCTGATCGATGGAGCGCAGGGCAATGGTCCGGGGGCGAGCAGCGATGTCGTTGCTGCCGATCTCGTTCACATGGTCACTCTGCTGATCGACGCCGAGGCGGGTAAACGTAATTAGGGAAGATGCATTTGTAGAAACCGCCCCTGCGTTTCCATGTAACGGCATTTTCATGCCAAGTTGAAACTTCCGCGAAAGACTCGAAGACCACGGTATGCGCCCGTCCAGCGCCATCTCCGGCCAGCGTCCTGTTCTCTTCCAGACTGGAACACCATGTTCGATCCTCGTCGGTTGTCTATCCGCGCAAAGCTCATCGCAGGCCTCACCAGTTGTGCGCTTCTGACCTTGTGCGTGGGCATTATCGGGACCTCCGGCCTTCGCGCGACAAACGCTTATACGCTGGACATTTACCGCGGTGATCTGGTGCCCATCCTGCGCATCGCAGAAATTAGGCAAGGTCTTCACGCCAACGAGAGTGCTCTCCAGAGTGTGCTGGTGTTGCGGACGCCTTCTAGCATTCAAGACGCTCGCGCTCGACTGCGCGTCGATGCACAGGCCATCGATAGGGCATGGTCTGCGTATGCCCCGATGATCGAGGGCGTTACGGAGCGCGCTGCAGCGGACAAGCTGGTGGCCGCGCGGCGCATACTCGATCGACTTGATACCCAAGCGCTCGAGACTGCCGCAACGGGCGACTTCGATCCGAGCCACTCGGTCACAAGCGGTAACTATGTCTCGGCGATGGCGCAGGCGAATCAAAGCATCGGCGCTCTTTATGATGAGAACCAGGCGCAGGCCGAGGCTTCTTATCAACAATCGCAGCGACTTTATCAGCGAACACTGTTGGCTTCGCTTGCCGCGGTGGTCGCTGGCCTTGTCGTTTCGGTCGTCCTTGTATCTGTGCTATTGCGCGCCATATCTTCACCGATCCAAAAGGCTGTTTCCTTTGCCGACGCGATTGCTTCGGGCCGCCTACAACAGGCGCCGATGCCGCCCCGTCACGACGAGGTTGGAAAGTTGTCCACGGCGTTACACGCCATGGACAGGCAGCTCACTGGCGTTGTTCTTCAGGTTCGGAGCGGCGCCGACTCCGTGGCCGATGCCTCGCGTCAGATCGCGCAGGGAAACAACGAGCTTTCGCGGCAAGCCCAGCAACAAGCAGCCGCCCTGGAAGAGACCGCAGCCGCAATGGAGGAAATGACGGTGTCCGTGCGGCAAACAGCCAGTCACGCGCGCCATGCCGAAACGTTGGCCACGATGGCCTTGGCACGCGCGGAAACCGGACAAGTGGTGACCCGAGACGCTGTGGCCGCCATGCAACATATCGAAGCGTCCAGCCGCAGAATCGTAGACATCGTCGGATTGATGGACGATCTCTCCTTTCAGACCAACCTCCTTTCATTGAATGCCGCTATCGAGGCTGCTCGGGCTGGCCAGGAGGGCAAGGGATTCGCCGTCGTGGCAGCCGAAGTCCGTGGTCTGGCGCAACGGTCGGCGCAGTCTGCCCAAGAGATAAGGTCGTTGATTACTGATGCGGCGGAGAAGGTGTCGGCGGGAAGCGCCCTCGTCGACGTGTCGGCGAAAGCGCTCGACGAAATCGTTCAACACGTCCGCGAAGCATCCGACTTGGTGAAGCAGATCGCCAATGGAAGCGCTGAGCAATCGCTCGGGATCGAACAGGTAAACAGCTCCGTCACGGCACTGGACAACGGGCTTCAAGGCACCGCTGCGCTGGTAGAGCAGGCCGCCGCCGCAAGCCAGGTGCTCCACACGCAGGCGTCCGAGTTGAGGGGGCGCGTCGATTTCTTCCAGATCGACGGCGCCACCGACGCGGCTCCTGGGGGTCGGTTAGATAAAGTGCGTCCGCTCCCATCGATCGTTTCAGAGCACGACAACGCCTAGGCCGCGCAGGCGCACGGGCGGCACTTTCGCCTTCTTTGACATCCCTATCGATCGAACAGAGTCGCCATGTCCAACGCTTCCTTTTCGCGCTTGAGGCGCATCATCGCGCGACATAGACGCGTGGTCTTCGACGGATCAGCTGTTTCTATCGTTACGCTCCTGGCCCTGTTTTACGCCTACGAGGTAGATATTTTCTGCGCCGCAGAGAATGGGGTGGTCCACGCCGATCGCATCGAGATAGGCGAGCTGATGATGGTGGCTGCCATCTTCTGTGGTGGCCTTGCCATCTTTGCGCTCCGCCGCCTCACCGAGCAGCGGGCGGAGGCGGCACGTCGCGTTGCAGTGGAGGAAGAGGTCCGCACCCTGGCCTTCACCGATGCACTGACAGGGCTGGCTAATCGCCGGCAGTTTGACAGTGCGTTAACTGAGTCCGCCTTGACCCTTCCCAAGGCCGGTGCCAGTCACGCGGTCCTCAGCCTCGACCTCAATGGCTTCAAGCGCATCAACGATCTCCACGGTCATGCAGTGGGCGACGAGGTATTGATGCGGGTATCCGCGCGCCTGCGGGATTGTGTTCGTGAAGGCGATATAGTTGCGAGGCTTGGTGGCGATGAATTCGCGGTGTTGGCTACACACATCGGCAGCGAAGCAGCGACCGGTTTGGCACTTCGCATCGTTGACGCGATGACCGTGCCAGTGCTGACGGGAGCCACCGAACATATTGTCGGTGTCGCAATCGGAATTGCCTTGGTCCCGCAAGATGGCACCGATGGGCCCGAGCTTCTGCGTAAAGCGGACGTTGCCCTGTATCGTGTTAAGAAGTCAGGTGTGTCCGCCCTTTGTTTCTTCGAAGCCAGCATGGATGCATCTATTCGGGAACGCGCTGCATTAGAGAGTGAGCTCGCAGACGCCGTGGAGCGCGGTCTTATTGAGCCATGGTATCAACCGCTAGTCGATTTAAAGACCGGCGCACTACGGGGCTTCGAGGCACTAGCCCGGTGGCCACGGGCGGCAGGTGTGATCGGTCCGGAGCGGTTCATCCCCGTCGCTGAAGGCACCGGTCTGATTGCGCGGTTGACCGATCACCTGTTTGAGCAAGCGTGTCGTGAGGCCGCAACGTGGCCTGCGAATCTCGAACTTGCCTTTAATGTTTCCCCGCACTTGCTTCGGGATGAATCGTTCCCCTTGCGCGTCCTTTCCACGCTGTCGCGCACGGGTCTTCTCGCGGAACGTCTGGAGCTGGAGATTACGGAGAGTGCCCTCGTGCGCGATATCGGCGCTGCGCAGAGGGCTCTGGGCGGGCTGCGTGCAGCTGGGATACGCATCGCTCTGGACGACTT
>NZ_JBFUJE010000262.1:0-5517 GCF_056401535.1 Luteibacter sp. P4_E6
CGCGCCAGATGCATCTCGAACCCGTAAAGGCTCGGGCGGGCCGCTTCGAACACCAACAGACCCGCATCGCGGTGTCGCTGCAGGTCGATACCCACCGATCCCATGTTGCGGATGACCTGGGCGGCCGACTCTTCGAAGGCGAAATACAGGCTGCGTTCGCCACGGGCACAGGCCGCGTCGACAAACGAGGCCGCGAGCGTCGATTTGCCCGTACCGGCGGAACCCGACACCAGCACGCTGGAGCCACGGTAGTAACCATGACGTCCGAGCATCGCGTCCAGCCCTGCGACGCCGGCAGAGATCACCTCCGACGACACCTCGTGCGCCAGCCCCGCCGAGGTGATCGGCAACACGGTCACGCCTTGCTCGTCGATGAGGAAGGGATATTCGTTGGTCCCGTGGGACGAACCGCGATACTTGATCACGCGCAAACGGCGTGTCGTCACCTGGTCGATCACGCGGTTGTCGAGCAGGATCACGCAGTCGGAGACGTACTCCTCGATGCCGTACCGGGTGAGCTGGCCTTCGCCACGCTCCGCGGTCACGATCGCCGTGACGCCCTTGGCCTTGAGGAAGGCGAAGAGGCGGCGCAACTCCGATCGCAGCGTGGCCGAATCCTCCAGCCCCGCGAACAATGCCTCGACCGTATCCAGGACGACGCGTTTGGCGCCTATCGTGTCGATCGCGTGGCCAAGACGCACGAACAGGCCTTCCAGATCGTAGTCACCGGCTTGTTCGATCTCTCCACGCTCGAGGCGCACGTAGTCCACGACCAGCTTTTTTCGCGCGATGAGATCGTCGAGGTCGAAGCCGAGCGAGGCGACGTTGGTGGTGAGCTCGTCCTGGCGCTCCTCGAAGCTCATGAAGACGCCGGGATCGCCGTGATCTTCGGAGCCCTTGACGAGAAAAGTGATGCCGAAGAGCGTCTTGCCGCAGCCGGCCGCGCCGCACATAAGCGTGGGACGGCCTTCGGGCAGGCCTCCGAAGGTGAGCGCGTCCAGACCGGCAATGCCGGTGGGGGTTTTGCGCAGCGGTGGGGCCTTGTGTGCCCCGGGGTCCTGGGCGGAGACCTGGTCGGTCATTCGATACCTTTCTTTCGCGGGCTGTTTATTTATGCCGGGAAAGGGTATCCAGACCGCGTGAAGCGCCGGTGATCGGCCGCCTTATCTCCCGGCCGATGGTCGAACGCCCTCGATGTCCTCCAGCGGCTCCGGCCCCGTTTCCAGCAGCGCCTTGTGGACCCAGCCACCGACGGCGCCACCCACCAGTGGCACCACCCAGAACAGCCACAACTGGCCCAGCGCCCAGCCACCCTGGAATACGGCAACGCCCGTGCTTCGCGCCGGATTCACCGAGGTGTTGGTCACCGGAATGGAAACCAGATGGATSAGCGTCAGCGCAAGGCCGATGGCCAGCGGCGCAAAGCCGACCGGAGCGCGCTTATGCGTGACGCCAAGGATGACGATGAGGAAGAACGCCGTGAGGACGAACTCGGCAACAGCCGCCGCGGCCAGCGAGAAGCCGCCGGGAGAGTGCTCGCCGTAGCCGTTGGTGGCGAAACCGAGCGCGACATCGAACCCGGGCTTGCCGCTGGCGATGATGTAAAGCACACCACCGGCAGCGATGCCACCGATGACCTGGGCGACGACATATGGGACAACATCCTTCGCCGGAAAACGGCCGGCCGCGAAGACACCCACTGTAACGGCGGGATTGAAATGAGCGCCCGAGATGTAGCCGACGGCATAAGCCATCGTCACGACGGTCAGGCCGAACGCGAGCGCGACGCCTGCAAAACCGATACCCAGTTCTGGAAAAGCGGCGGCGAGTACCGCGCTGCCGCAACCACCGAATACCAGCCAGAAGGTACCGAGGAACTCAGCCAACAAGCGCCTGGACATGAGGTGACTCCTTGAGCTGCGGGTAACAAATACTCGGTGCCTGGGCACCGCAGCGTCATGCGTACAATTACTGTGTCGAGGCTAGGTAAGCCTTCGCTAGGTCGCTATGCCCAGGGCATCTAGCCTCTCGCCATGACCTGATGCCGGCGCCAACGCCACTGAGGCCGTGATGCGCGCGGGAGTTCTCTTCAGCGAGTCCATGCACGTCGAGATGCTGCGACGCCTGCGGCTGATCCATGTCGACGACCGGCGCGAAGCGACGCGACGCGTCGTCCTGGCGATCGCCCTCGGCTGGGTGCCGCTGCTGGTGCTGTCGCTGGTCAGTGCGAACGCCACGTCGATGCCTTCGTTTATCCGTGACGTAGCCGTACACGCCCGCTTCCTGCTTGCCGTTCCCCTTTTCATCGTGGCGGAATACGTCGTCCTGCCTCGTCTGGAATCGATGGCGACGTATTTCGCTGAGACCAACCTGGTGCCACCCTCGCGAAGGGACGAGTACGAGGGGCTGCTCGCCAGCAGCCGTCGCCTCAGCAGCGGCGTGTGGCCCTCCGGCTTTCTCGTGATCGTCGTCTATGCCTTCGCCATTCCCCTGGCCATCGTCGTTCCGCGCGAGCTGCTACCGCTCTGGCAACGCGGCATGCTGGCCGGCGGCTTCTCGATGGCGGGCTGGTGGCACCTCGCCATCAGCCTGCCGCTCCTTCTGGGGCTGGTGCTCGCGTGGCTCTGGCGATTGGGCGTATGGTTCCGGTTCCTCTGGCGGATGGCGCATATGGGCCTCTACCTGGTCTCGGCCCACCCCGACCAGACCGGCGGCCTGCAGTTCCTGGCGTACTCGCCGCGAATCCTGTCTACGCTCGCGCTGCCTATCGGTATTGTCGTTGCCGGCACGCTGGCCAATAAAGTGATCGCGGGTGCATCGCCCATCGGCCACGAGGCGACGCCGATCGTCACGGCCGTGGTGACGCTCCTGTTGTTTGCCACCCCGCCACTGGTTTTCACACGTGCACTGCTGGTGGCCTGGCGCATCGGCGTCTACCGCTACGGCGACCTCGCCGCGCGCGGTGGCGAAGTGTTCGAGGCCCGGTGGTTTGCCGAGGGCCAGAAGCTGGACAGCGACCTGCTGGAGCGCCCTGACTTCTCGGCGACAACCGACCTCTACGCCATCACGGCGAATGTTTATGCGATGCGGACGGCCATCTACGACATTCCCGGCCTGCTATCGATCGTGGTCGCCACGGCGCTTCCGTTCGTGCCGATCTGGCTCTCCGCCATTCCCTTCTCAACCATCGTCAACCATCTCGTCGACGCGCTTTTCTGATTCCTCTCGCTGCCAGGGCCACCGTCCCTCCACTTCGAGGATCAGCGACCAGCTGAGGAAGGTACGGATGACGACCAGAAGGCCGAGCGAGAGCACGCTCTGCACCGAGCTGTCGAGCGCAATAGTGCGCACGATATCGGCGGCAACGAGGATCTCCAGGCAAAGCAGCAAGGCCCTCCCCAGTCGCTGCTTGTACTGCTTGTAATGCGCGGGAGGATTAGCGACCCGGCGGAGCAGTCCCGCGAGGTAGATCGCCGTAGCGGCGACGATCGCGCAGATGATCAGTGCCGTGGCCAGCAACTCGATACCGAGCGCAGCGACCTCGATCCAGGTGTGCGCGCTGCTGGCGGCTTCCATGGCGAGCTTTCCCCTGTGGTCGGGTAGAGGGCAGATTGAGGGGCATTGTCGAGCGGCGGGGCGCGTTGCGGCGACCGAGCAATTACGGGGRTGGCGACCGTAGAAGTACGGGGGTGGTGATTGGGCTGTGGGGGTGTCCCTTATATTTTATGGTTATTCAATATGTTATGAAACATTGTTCTTGTGGAATCGCCGATGAATCGGCTCCTACAGAGGAGGGATCGCGGTGTTTGGAGGGCAAGAATGTCATCGACCTTGGCGCGATGATCGTGCTACGTTTTTGACCAGCAGGCCGGTGTTCCGACACCGCCTCGAAGTAAAGCCGAGCCACGTCGCCGTCCGTTTACCGGGCGGTCTGTCCAAGCCAGGTTTCGAGGGAGCTCAAGTCATGCCACTCACTCGCCGTGAGTTTCTGAAAGTCACCGGGATGGGGCTCGCTGCCGGCAGTCTCGGCATGCTCGGCTTCGGCGCCTCGGGCGTCGCGCAAGCGGCCGCGGTGCGACCCTTCAAGCTGGCCCACGCCACCGAGACACGTAACACGTGTACTTACTGCTCGGTCGCCTGCGGCATCCTCATCTACAGCATGGGTGACCGGGCCAAGAACGCCCTCTCCAACATCATCCACATCGAAGGTGATCCGGATCATCCGGTGAACCGTGGCACGCTGTGTCCGAAGGGCTCCGCGCTGCTCGACATCGTGCACGCCCCTACCCGCCTGAAAGCGCCGCGATATCGAAAACCGGGCGGCACCGAATTCGAGGAGGTGTCCTGGGACTTCGCCCTTGACCGCATCGCGCGGCTGATGAAGGAGGACCGCGACAAGCACTTCATCACGCAGAACGCGGCAGGCACCACCGTCAACCGCTGGATCAGCACCGGCATGCTGGCGGCCTCGGCCTCATCCAGCGAGACCGCCTACCTCACATGGAAGGTGGCACGTTCACTCGGCATGGTGGTGTTCGACAACCAGGCGCGCGTCTGACACGGACCGACGGTGGCCAGTCTGGCCCCATCATTCGGTCGCGGTGCGATGACCAACACCTGGCAGGACATCAGGAACGCCAATCTCGTTATCGTCATGGGTGGCAACGCCGCCGAAGCACACCCGTGCGGCTTCAAATGGGTGATCGAAGCGAAGATCGAGAACGGCGCCAAGCTCGTCGTGGTCGATCCGCGCTTCACACGTACCGCGTCTGTAGCCGACTACTACGCCCCGATCCGTCCGGGTACCGACATTGCGTTCCTCAGCGGCGTGATGCACTACCTGCTGGAGAAAGACACGATCCAGCACGCCTACGTGCGCGCTTATACCAACGCCAGCCTGATCGTTGCGGACGGCTTTTCCTTCGAAGACGGTCACTTCAGCGGCTTCAATGGCGAAACCAACACCTACGACAAATCGAGCTGGAACTACGAGTTCGACGAACAGGGCTTCGCCAAAACGGACGACACCTGGCAGGACCCGCGATGCGTCATCAATCTCCTGAAGCAGCACGTGTCACGCTACACACCGGAGATGGTCTCGCGGATCACGGGCACGCCGCAGGACAAATTCCTGCACATATGCGAACTCATCGCCGCCACCGCCGCGCCGGACAAGGCGATGACCAGCCTGTTCGCGCTGGGTTGGACGCAGCATTCGGTCGGTGCGCAGAACATCCGCGCCATGGCGATGGTCCAGCTGCTGCTGGGCAATATCGGCGTGGCCGGCGGTGGCATGAATGCCTTGCGTGGTCACTCCAACATCCAGGGCCTGACCGACATCGGCCTTCTGTCGAACCAGATGCCCGGCTACCTCAGCCTGCCGACGGACAAGGAAACCAGCTACGACGAGTACATGAAGACAAAGCTGTTCAAGCCGCTGCGCCCGGGGCAGACCAGCTATTACCAGAACTACGGCAAGTTCGTCGTCAGCCTCCAGAAAGCCCTGTGGGGCGACGC
>NZ_JBFUJE010000263.1:0-5514 GCF_056401535.1 Luteibacter sp. P4_E6
GCTATGGAACGACGCGGCTGGCCACTGACAACATCAAGGTAGTGCCATGAACGCTTCGAACCCCTCCCGCAAGGCCGTCATCCTCGTGTCGGGTGGCATGGATTCCGCCGTCACGATCGCCATGGCACGCGAGCAGGGCTTCGAGGTGTACGCACTGAGCGTGGCCTATGGCCAGCGCCACAGCTCGGAGCTCGAGGCGTCGGAGCGCGTCGCCACGATGCTTGGCGCAGTCACGCACAAGACCGTGCACGTGGACCTGCGCAGCATTGGCGGCTCGGCGCTCACCGCCGACATCGACGTGCCGGAAGACGGCGGGACGGGCATCCCCGTGACCTACGTACCGGCGCGCAACACCATCATGCTGTCCATTGCGCTGGGTTGGGCCGAAGTGCTGGGATCGAGCGATATTTTTTGCGGCGTCAACGCCGTCGACTATTCCGGCTACCCGGATTGCCGTCCTGCCTTCATCGAATCCTTCCAGTCGTTGGCCAACGTGGCCACCAAGGCTGGCGTCGAAGGCGCCGGCATCCGTATCCATGCGCCGCTGATGGAGATGGGCAAGGGCGATATCGTCCGCGAGGGCATGCGCCTGGGTGTCGATTTCGCCGCCACGGTGAGCTGCTACCAGGCCGATGCCCAGGGCCGCGCCTGCGGTCACTGCGATGCCTGCCGCCTCCGCGCGGAGGGCTTCGCCAAGGCCTGCGTACCGGACCCGACGCACTACGCCTGAGCCGTCACTGGGGGCCGATCGTTCCGTTGGTGTGGTCCTCGCTGGCGAGCAGGAGCACCTTGCCATCGCGCTTGACCAGGGTATCCACACGCGTGCCGTGGACGTTCATCAGGCGCCCGCCAAGCAGTCTGTACTGGTAGGCCACGTGCACGGTGGCGCTGCGATGGTCGGCGGCATAGGTCGTGTCAGTGAGGTCCGTGCTGTAAGAGGGCTCGGCGCTTCGGCCCGAGCGCTTCTCGAAGTTCTCGAGCGTGTCGGAGAACTTCTTCATGTTGTCACAGAATTCGGGCTTTCCGATTGTCCTTTGYGGGACGGCCCTACCATTGATCACTCCTGACGACGAGCCGCGGAAATCGTCGGCCAGAACCGCACAGGATGCGTCCGTATAGTGATGCCCTGTCGTTTCCGCGTCGGTCTGGTAGAACGCTTCGATGCCGCTGGCTGTCAGCTTCTTTGTCTGTAGATAGCCCCATGCGCAAACAGCCAGCAAGGCGGCCCCAAGCAGATAACCTTTCATCCCGATTCCCCTGATTGCCGCGCTCCGCGGCCGGGAGGATTCTAGCTCGATTGCTTCAGCCGGCCGAAACGCGCAGCAACGGCCCGATGTATTGCTGAACGATCCACCAGAATCCGCCCAGTGTGCCGGCCRGGCCGGCCGCCAACACCCCGACGGCGCATCCGAGGACCCACGACTTCGTGGCGGTGTGACTGAGGCGTTCTTCGACGACGGCGAGGCGGCGACGGACGTCTGCCGTACTGTCGTCGACGAAGCTGGTCCGTCCCGTCAGGTCGCGGACGGCGGTCGACACGTGGCTCAGGCGCTCGCTCAGAACGGCAAGCCACTCGCGAAGCGACCCTGCGTTCGAGGCATCCTCTGAGGGGAGGCTCGACGGAGCCCCGAGCCGGAGATCGTCGTCGTGTTTCGTGGTGTAGGGGCGCATGTCGACTCCCGCTTAGTGAATAGGAGTCAACGGTACCGCCCGGCAGGCGGCGAAAACATGAGAATCCTGACCAGTTTTTCGTCAGAGAAGAACGCGTTGCGCGTCAGACGTCGCATATCCCGTTGCGATTACGGGTTGTCAGTCTCTTCCAGCATGGACGCTCGCCCGCACAGAGAAGTGAGAAGAAAGCCTGTGGCTAGCCCTATCGCACCGAAGAAGAAAGAGGCCACGGGCATCGAAAATATGCCTCCAACATAGAACATGTAGAAGCGCTCTGCCTTGCTGACGCTTGTGGCGACTTCGCSGGGCGGTCGGGTTTGCTGAAGTGGTCCTTCGAATGGTTCAGCCTGTTTGAATTTGGTGAGATAAGTCGGTAGGTCAAACGCGTGCACCGATCTGATCTCGTCAGCCGGTAGGAGGATGTCAAATTCCTCGATCGATCGTTGGGCCGGGTCGGCCGAGCCAGTATGAAGCCACGTGTAATCCGTCACGGGTTCAAAGCTTTGCTTATCGTCCCGGTAGCCGGAGAGGAAAGGCTCGATTCGTACCCATTCCCTCTCGCCACGCGTGGTTGAGGTGTCGATCGCGAATCCGACGTACACCTTCGAGGAGGCCATTGTGAGCATCACGGGAAGTTGCTTCGACGTGGTCGCCCAGAGGAATTCCTCAAGTTCGCTAAGGCAGCTCAGTCGCATGAGGAGCGCAGCCCGCAACGTACGGCACGCCACCAGCGGAATATTGAGCATCCACGCCAGCAAGAATGCTGTCGGGACGGAGACCAGTGCTATGGAGCCAAGCGACTGCGCGGCCGGCTCAGCACCGAACGCCTTCAGCAATCTTGCCAGGCAGTCGCGAGCAAATGTCCCGACACGGGGTAGCTGCTCGATCTCATGAAGCGCGAGGCCGCTAAATGCGGCAACGGCAAGCGCGGTGACAACCACAAGGAAATACAGAGCGTGCCCGTCGCTTCGAAATACGTGCGGCCGCCAGATTAGGCTTCGCCGTGCGGCGATGTACCCAGCAGCGAGTACGAGCAACGCGAACGCGGCGTTATTCATCCTTGATCCTCAAACACAAAGAAAGGGCCAGTACCCCTTCCTTATTCCGTTATGCAGGCTTCTTCCTCGAATGAAGCTGGCGCGAAAGCTCAACAAGAGCATCGACCTGTCGTTTGTATCCAGCCGATTGGTGGAGTTTTTCCCTATCGACAGCCATGCCTCCGTCCTTCGCAGTTCTGAAGGTCGCAAAAGGACCAGAGCTATCGCGTTTCGAAATTGGCTTCGTAGACATTGACGTACCTCCGCCTTTCCCTGTCAGGCCAAATATTAGCCCATGTTCCTTCATCGGCGGGACGGGCCAGCTCAGGCTTCTTCTCGTTGGAGCGTCAGGTATATGCCCTACCTGAACGTGACTCACTGGCGCGAATGGTGGGTCGTGCCGGATTCGAACCGGCGACCTACGGATTAAAAGTCCGCTGCTCTACCAACTGAGCTAACGACCCATGCGCGGGAAGCCGGCTAGTTTAGTGGCCGCATGGGGGGCGGCACAACCCGAGCGGCGTGGCGGTTCAGGTCGTGGCGACAATGGCCTCGACGTCACGTCCCGCCTGACGCCAGGCGCCGATGCCCCCGGTAAGCGGGCGGACGTTGGAAAAACCCAGCTTGCTCAGGCGTTCCGCCACCTTGGCCGCCGAGACTTCGTTCGGGCACGAGCAGTAAATCACCACCGAGGTGTGCCTGGGCAGGGTCGCCAGTGCGGCATCCGCCGTGGCCAGGTCGAACAGGCGCGAGCCTGGGATGACGAACGGATCGTCGCGGCGGCTGAGGGTCGAGCGCACATCGACAATCAGTGCGCCGGGCTCGTTGGCGAGCAGGACGGAGAGTTCGTCGACGGAAATTCGGCTTTTGCGCAACTGTGCGATGAGCAGGGCACGACGGCTGTAGCGAAAGCCGACCCATAGCAACAGTCCGATCAGGGCGAGCGCCGCCATACCGAGACCGAATTGCTTTAGGGTGGCCAGCACGGCGTCGATCTGGCGGTAAAACAGCATGCCGATCGATAAGCCGACGGAAATCCACAACGCCGCGCCAAGCAGGTCATAGAGGGTGAAGCGGGAGAATCGGGTATCGCCGGCGCCGGCGATCGGAATGGCGACGAGGGAGAGCCCGGGAATGAACCGCGACACCAGCAGCAGCTTGACCCCGCGCTTCTCGAAAAAACCACTGGCGCGGCGTACGCAGGTGTCGGGGGAAAGCGAAATACGGCACAAGCCATCGAGTACGCGGTAGCCGAACCGACGCCCGGTCAGGAACCACGCTGCGTCGCCGGCGAAGGCGCCTGCAAGGGCACCGAGGAACGTCGCCAGGATAAGGACGGGGTCGCGTGCGGCGACCAGCGTGCTGCCCACCACGATCAGGGTAGGCATCGCCGGCACGGGAAGGCCGATCGCCCCCGCGAACACGCCGATGAACGCCACCACCGGCGCCGTATCAGACCAATTGACGCTCGACACGACAGTGATCCTCGGAAAGGTCTGTGTACTTCCGTAACGATACGCCGGTCGGGTCGCCGCCGACAGATGGCTGTCGATCAAAGGGCCGGATGGCGGCTCAGTGTGGGAGCTGTTCGCGAGGGAACGCCAACAGAAGCGCCCTCGAGCTGTACCCAGAAAAGCGTTCCCCGCCCGGGGCGGGAGCGGACCCCGATGCTGCCTCCGAGGGTATCGACGATGCGCCTGGCCACGGCCAGCGCGATGCCGTAACCGGCGTGGCCGGGAAGTCGGGTGAAGTCTTCGAACACGCGCTCCTGCTGGATGGGTTCCAGGCCCATGCCGTTATCCCGGACCTCCAGTCGCACGGCATCGCCACGGCGTCGCGCGGCAACCAGTACGCGGCCGTTCGGCGTGCTGATGACGGCATTCGCCACCAGGCGATGAAGCAGTTCACCCAGCAGAGCCGGATCGCCGTGGAGGGGCAGGCGGCCCCCACGCCAATGCACGTCGACACCGAGGCGGCTGGCGTCTTCGTCGATGGCTGCCCGCTCTCGCACGAAAAGATCCGATGCAATGAGGTCGATGGCGCGGGGCTCCACGGCGCCCGCATCGAAGCGTGCCATGGCAAGCAAGCCGTCGAGAAGTTCGTTGAGCCGCGTAAGGCTTGTGCGCATCTGGCCGAGCACCGCGCGCTGCCGCAGGTCCTCGCCCGGCTGCATACCAGCGACGAACAGGGAAAGTGCCTGTAGCGGCTGGCGGAAGTGGTCGCCGACCTGCTCGATGAAGCGCGTGTGTCGCGCGATATCCTGCAACCGTTGGCGGAGCGCGTCGGACATGGCCATGTCGTGGCGTCGCCGCAGGTCGACCAATTCGTCGAGCAGTGCGTCGATGGTGGCAAGTTCGCCAACGCCACCTGCCATGGGTTTCGCCTGGCGCGGATGGAGGAAGGCGTCGATACGATCGCGCATGCCTTCGATGGGCTCGATGACATCGCGTTCCAGCGCCCGCCGCGTGAACAGGAACGCCGCAAGCACCCCGCAGCACAGCAACAATGTCATGAAAGCAGCGGCGGCGCGCCGCTCGTGCAGGGAGGTCGCATCGGAAACCGTTTCGAGTTCACCCAGTGGCGTATTGAGGCGGACGCGCAACGCACGTCCGGAAGGTACGTGTCGTCCGCTGTCGATGACCAGGTCCGGCGCGTCGTCACGGCGAAGCGTGAGGCTTTCGGTAGGCGCGCTGCGTGACAGCGCGCGCGTCAGTGCATAGCGAACGGCTTCGTCGTTCGTCGCGGCGTCCATGGATGCGCCCAGCCGGATGGCCTGGATGCGTGCGACCGTTCGCGCTTCGCCGGA
>NZ_JBFUJE010000264.1:0-5512 GCF_056401535.1 Luteibacter sp. P4_E6
CCTTCTACGGTGTCCTGGCCGTGGCGACGGTGCTGGGCACGCTCTTGACCTTCCTGCCGATCTCTCCCATACGGCTCCTGTTCTGGTCGGCTGTGATCAACGGCGTGATCGCCGTCCCGCTGATGGTGGCAATCATGGCAGCCGCCTCCAGCCAGCGCCTCATGGGGGCTTTCGTTCTGAAGGGGGCACTGCGGATCCTCGGCTGGACCGCCACGGCCGTCATGGCTCTGGTGGCCCTTGGGCTGCTTTGGTGACCAGAGCGCTTGCCGCCACGTGTCGCGTACCCTCTAATGAACGGTGCCGATAGGCCGGTACCGCCGGCTCCGTGATGCGAGGCCGTCCCATGGCGTTTCAGGAAGCGGGCGATAGGCTCTTGATCGTCGACGACGAAGTCGATGTCACGGCGCTGCTCGCCCGGTACTTCATCGCCCAAGGCTTCCAGGTCGCCACCGCCACGGACGGGGTGCAGATGCGCCGGGAACTGTCGGCTCAGCACATTGACCTCATTTTGCTCGACCTCGGCCTTCCCGGCGAAGACGGCTTTGCCATCACCCGTTACCTCCGGGAGCAATGGCGCGGGCCGGTCGTCATCGTGACGGGCCGCGGCGAAGCGGTCGACCGGATCGTTGGCCTGGAGCTGGGCGCCGACGACTACGTAACCAAGCCGTTCGACCTTCGCGAGTTGTTGGCCCGGGTGCGCAGCGTGCTTCGACGCAGCCGGGCAACCGCGGGTGTGCCGGCTTCCGTGGCGGCGACACGCACGTGTTTCTCATTCGATCGCTACAGCCTGGATGTGGGAACGCACACGCTATCGGACAGTGATGGCCATCCGATTGAGCTGACCTCCGGCGAATTTGCCCTCCTGCGGGTGTTCGTCGAGCACCCCAACCGAGTCTTGACGCGCGATCAGTTGATGACCCACGTCCACGGGCGCGAGGCTGGCCCRTTCGATCGGGCGATCGACGTTCAGATCGGACGACTGCGGCGAAAAGTCGAACTCGACCCTGCCGATCCGCGACTGATCAAGTCGGTGCGTGGCACCGGTTATCTCTTCACCCCGACGGTGCGCCTCGCGTGACGGTGCCCGAGGACGGTGTCGGCGATGCCGCGCTGTTCCGGGCGCTTTTTGAAACCGCGCCCGATGCGATGGTGGTCGTCGATCGGACCGGCACCATCGTTCTGGTCAATCCGCGTGCCGAAAGCCTGTTCGGCTACAACAGCGGCACGCTGGCAGGGCGCCCCATTGAAGTCCTGCTGCCCGGCCAACTGCGCGAACTGCACGTGGCGCACCGCACCCGCTACATGGACAGCCCCAGGCTGCGCCCCATGGGTGCGGGTTACGAGCTAACGGGGGTGCGGGCCGATGGGACCGCGTTTCCGGTCGAGATCGGGCTCAGCCCGATCAACGCGGGTCCGATACCGCTGTTTGCGGCCTCCATCCGTGACATCTCGGAGACCCAACGCGCACGCCGAGCGCTGACCCGAAGCCGTTACGATGCCGCCCTGGCCGACATCAGCCGTCGCATTCTTCTGGCCGCGAATCACGAAGCGGCATTGGTGGACATCCCCCAACTACTGGCATCCGCGCTCAAAGCACCCGCCGTGGCGATTCTGCTGGCCGATCCCCACGGCGACAGGCTCAGGGTGGCGGCGGCGGCAGGCCTGGACGGGGCCTTGAGGGAACAGCTGCAGCGGGCCGTGTGGCTCCTGGCTCTGGATGCAGAGGACCGCGCCCGCATGGACGGGGGCCAGGTAGCTGCCTTTCCCCCAATTGAAGGCGCACCGTCGCCTCACGCCGTGGTGACGACGCTGCCGGACCGACGCACGCCGGCAGGCTATCTGGTGGCTTGGCTGCCTCCACCCAATGGGAGCGATCGGGATCGGCACCACTTCTTCGGCGCCGTAGCGAATGTGCTATCCGGGGCGATCCAGCGCGGCCGGGCGGACGAACAGCTCGCGCACGCGCAGCGCCTGGACGCCCTGGGTCAACTGACGGGCGGCATCGCACACGACTTCAACAATCTACTCACCATCATTTCGGGAAACCTGCAGTTGCTGGAAATGGCCGGTCCGATGGACGTCGAAACCATGGAGACCGTCGCCAGTGCCTCGCGTGCCGTCGAGCGCGGCTCGGCACTGACGCGTAAGCTTTTGGGCTTTTCCCGCCGGCAGCGCCTCACGCCTCAGCCGGTGCGTCCCGAGCTCCTGCTGGCTGACCTGAGCGATATGCTTAGCCGCACGCTGGGCGAACACATTTTGGTGATCGCCAGCTGTGCTGATGAACTACCGGCGGTGTTTGCGGATCCTGGCGAACTTGAGGCAGCGCTCATCAACCTCGCGCTGAACGCGCGGGATGCCATGCCGACAGGTGGCAAGCTCATCATCTCAGCCCACGCGTTGAGCGTCAGTGGCGATGATGATCTGGCGACCGGTGCGTATGTTGTCTTCTCCGTCGCCGATTCGGGCACCGGCATGCCCTCGGAAGTGAGCGCTCGTGCCTTCGAGCCTTTCTTCACCACCAAGGATCCCGGTAAAGGCAGCGGCCTCGGCCTGAGTATGGTTTACGGCTTCGTCAAGCAGTCGCGCGGTCGCCTCACCCTCGAAAGTCAGGTGGACGTGGGAACGCGTATCGAGATGATCCTTCCTGTGGCACAGGAAGCGGCTGCCAGCCCAACGCCACCGACTGTCTGTCCCAGCGGTAGCGCAACCGTGCTGGTGGTGGAGGATGAGCCGGAGGTGCGGCGTATCGCGGTCTCGTTCCTGCGCGCGGCCGGCTACACGCCGATCGAGGCCGGGGACGCAACATCAGCGCGCGCTTCGTTTGCGGCGCACCCGGACATCGAACTGCTGTTCACCGACGTCGTCCTTGGCGCAGGCGAGTCGGGTGTCGAACTGGCGATGGACCTGCAAGCCACGCGCCCCGGTTTGAAGGTGCTACTCACCTCGGGCTACGAATTCGGTTCCTGGGACGCCGGCTCCGGCGATACGGGAGAGCTCGAGTTGCTCCGCAAGCCCTATCGACGAGACGACCTCATCACGACGTTACAACGGGTCTTGAACGAGCGCTGATCAAGCCATCGCACAGGCCATGTCCCTTAGTCCTTCGGCGTCGAGTACGTGGACTTCCCGGCGTTGCACGCTGATGTAGCGCAGGTCCGCCAAGTGCGTGAGCGCGCGACTCACCGTCTCGTGCTTGATGGCGAGGAAGCTGGCGATGTCCAGCCGGCTCATGCGCAGAATAAAGTGCTTGGCGCTATAGCCCATGCGCGCCTGCCGGGCAGCGATGTCGATCAGAAAGGCAGCCACGCGCGGCTCAGCGGCTAGCGTGGCCAGCAGCAACATCCACCCACGGTCGCAACGGATTTCCGCCGCCAGTGCGGCATGAATCTGTTCCTGCAACCCAGGGATCTCCGTGGCGGCCTTCATGACCGCGGGATATGGCAGTTCCCAGCTTTCGCTGTCCTCCAGCGCGACGGCATCCCCGGCGTAAGCGCCCAGGCCAATTGAATCCACGCCGACCAACTCGCCCCGCATCTTGAAGGTGGTCACCTTCTCGCGCCCATCCTCGGCCAGCTCACACGTTTTGTACGAGCCGACGTGGATCAGGTGAATCGCACGAAACGGCTGGCCGGCACGATACAGGTGCTGGCCGGCGGCATGCTTGCGCCGGGTCACCTGCAGGTGTCGTTGCAGGGCTTCGATGTCCAACGGGATATCCAGCGACGGAGTGGACGCCCAGGCTGTCCAAGGCAGTGATCGAGCGGAACGTTGTGCGGTGTTCGCGATCATGGCGAAGTGTCCCTTGTCACGGCGGCCTTTGGTGAGCCCAAGGTAGGCCTCTTGGGTGACATCATGTGATCGCAACGGCAACGGTCTGTAACAGTGTGTAACGGAGCCGCCTTCGGTAGTCGGGGGTTGACCCCGGTCAATGCGGATCCAGCACGATTCAGGCTCCATGGGACTGCCTCCACCCTGACGGACCATCGCCTTGTTTCAGCACCTTCTCGTTGCCATCGATCGACGGTCCGGGTCCTACCGGGTTGCCGCATTGGGACTACGGATGGCCTGTCGCCTTCGTGCGCGCGTTACGGTGCTGTTTGTGGTCGCCACTAGTGGCCAGGACGCGACCGTCAACGAGCAACACCCGTCGCACGCCGCCGTGGATGTTGGCGAGCGCGTGTTTCGGCGTGTCCGGCGCATGGCCGCAAAGACCGGGGTGCCCTGCGTGTGTCGCTACGCCTTCGGTCGCGACGCGCACGCGATCGTCCGCGAAGCGGCGATCACGCACCAGTGCGACCTCGTCGTGTTCAATGGGCCATGAGCAACGGCACGCGGGAGCGATGCAGCATGTTGAAGGTCACGCCACCGAACACGAATTCCATCGCATGGGTATGGCCGTAGGCACCCATGACCACCAGGTCCGGGTTGGTGCGGGCGACTTCGTCCAGGAGCGCGTCTTCAGGCGGCCGTCCCTGGCGGTCGATGATCTCGAAATTCGCTGAGCGACCATGGCGCTGCACGTGCGCAAGAAGCAACGACGCGTTCTCCGCGGTTGCACCGGCGGTATGGGTTTCCCCAGCGCCCATCGCCATTACGATGCGCAGTGTGCATTCCATGGGCAACCAGCGGAGCGCCTCGTGCAACGCACGGGCCGACTCCGGCGTGTCTCGCCAGGCTACCAGGGCCTGGCGCGGCGGATGGGTCGGCTAGCGCATCCGCGGGGGTGATACCCCATGGACCGTGCACGCGGGTTGGCAACGGCACCGACTGCGTGCTGGTCCGCCGACCGCACGACCGTGGTCGCGCTGGAATCCGGTGTGGTCATGGCGACGTCCTTATGAATCAATGGGAAAAGAGAACAGGCACCTGTGCGCCCTGGAAGAGATCGCGCGTGGTGCCGCCGATGACCCATTCGCGTACCTTGCTGTGTCCGTAACCACCCGACACGATCAGCTGTGCGTTGCTCTGACGTGCGTGTTCCAGCAGCGTGTTGCCAACGGACATACCACGCGACTTCACGGTGACGACTTGGGCGCGCACGCCGTGCTCGCGCAGATGGTTCGCCACGCTCTCGCCGCGCTCGTGCACTGCCTCCAACACACTGGCAATAGGATCGACCAGGACCACATCCACACTCTCACACTGCTCCAACAGTGGCATTGCATCGTGCAAGGCCCGCGTAGACTCCGGTGTATCTGCCCACGCAACCATTGCGTGGTGCTCGGGGAACAGCGGACGTTCGAAGGACGGCACCACGAGCACCGGTCGGCCCGATGCCTGCAGGAGCGCGGCAAAGTAGGAGTGCACCATGGCGATGTCGACGGTCGAATCGCACGGACGTGCAATGACGATCAGGTCGGTGCAGCGGGCRGCTTCTGCGGCTAGTTGGGACGGATCCACGAACAGCGCTTCGAGCGTCCTTACTTCGCCGGCGACCTGCATGGTAAGGAGCTGGTGGCGAAGCTGCTCCGCACGGACCCGAGCTGCCTGACGCAGATCGGTATAGACCCTG
>NZ_JBFUJE010000265.1:0-5478 GCF_056401535.1 Luteibacter sp. P4_E6
AGGCCATGGTGGCCAGTGCGACCTACGGTCCGTACGGCGGCCTCGACGACTACATGAAGCTCGGTTACGTGCCCATCGACCACCAGCCGGAAGCGGCCTCCAAGACCGTCGAATACGCCTTCGACGACTGGTCGCTGGCGCAGATGGCCAAGGCCATGGGCAAGGACGATGTCGCCGCCACGTTCACCAAGCGGGCGGGCAACTGGAAGAACAGCTTCGACACCAAGACCGGCTTCCTCCGCGCCCGCAAGAGCGATGGTGGCTACCGTGAGCCGTTCGATCCTTCATCGGCCGCGTACGGCAGCGACTACACCGAAGGCAACGCGTGGCAGTACTCGTGGTATGTGCCCCAGGACGTCGCCGGTCTGATCGCGGCGCTCGGTGGCAAGGAGGCCTTCGTCACGAAGCTGGACTCCGTGTTCGATGCCAAGGTCGACCCGAAATCCTTCGCCCACGTCGAGGACATCACCGGCCTGATCGGCTGGTACGCCCATGGCAACGAGCCGAGCCACCAGGTGGCCTACCTGTACGACTACGCCGGCCAGCCCTGGAAGACCCAGGAGCGCCTGGTCCAGATCATGAAGACCCAGTACGCACCCACCCCCACGGGCCTCGTAGGCAATGACGACCTGGGCCAGATGTCGGCCTGGTACATCTTTACCGCGCTGGGCTTTTATCCGGTGGCGCCGGGTAGCAACCAGTACGTGATCGGCCGCCCCTTCATCGAGAAGGCCACGCTCAACCTGCCGGGCGGCAAGCACTTCATCGTCTCGGCCGATCATCTCGATGCAAAGCATCCGTACGTCGGCAAGGTGACGCTCAACGGGCAGCCGCTGGATCGCACCTTTGTTCGTCATGAGGAAATCGTCGCCGGCGGCGAACTGCACTTCACCATGCAGGCCACTCCGGCGAAGGATTGGGGTCAGACACCGGCATCGCTGCCGTACTCGATGACGCCTTCCGCACCGTAACGACCGTCACAGGGCCTTCACGGGTCCTTGGGCATTAAGCACGACTCCATCTGGACGGGTGCGCCTTTCCCTATCCGTATTCGCTGCCCCCCGGGGTGGCGCACGGGGCGGAACGGCGCACCCGTTATCGTGTCCGAGGTCGTGTCATGGCGAATCACCGAAGCGAGGCGCCCGGCGTCTACAATGAGGGCCCTTCAAGGGCAGGAATCGTCTCGGGATGACGACAGCATGATCTTCCGTACCGGATGGCGTTGGCGGCTCGCAGGCCTGCTCGTGGCTGTGCTCGTCATCGTAGCCTTGCCCTATGCGGTGACTCGCTCGAGTTCCGAGGATGCCCTGAACTCCCGCGACTGGGTCACCCACACGGCGGACATCAAGGCCACCGTGTACCGGTTCGACGCCATCCTGCGCAGCAGCGAGGCGGCGATATACACGCGCGTGGCGGGTGCGCCTGACAAGCCGGATCTCACCGTCCGCATCGAGGCCCCCCGCAAGCTGCTTCCCGGCCTCGTCGCCAACCTCCGGGAGATGATGCGCGACAACGCGCAGCAGCTCACTCGCCTGGGCGGGCTGGAGTCGATCGCCAACGGCCGTATCGGCATGTTCGATAAGGCCATTCAGCAGCTGCAGGCAGGCGACCGCACGGGCGCGTTCGCCACGATGGAGGATTCCCGCCGCCTGTTTCCCTTCCGCGACCAGGTCAGGGAAATCCTCGACGAAGAGTCGAAGCTGCTCGACATACGTCGTCAGGCCGCCCAGGAC
Source organism: Luteibacter sp. P4_E6 (assembly GCF_056401535.1). NCBI lineage: Bacteria > Pseudomonadati > Pseudomonadota > Gammaproteobacteria > Lysobacterales > Rhodanobacteraceae > Luteibacter > Luteibacter sp. P4_E6. The sequence goes on from NZ_JBFUJE010000265.1 coordinate 1,734, forward strand.
CTCGCGTCGAACAATCGCATCGTACTTTTTGTCGCCGCGCTGGCGCAGATCGCCCTGCTCGGCATCGTGGTGTTCGTTTCCGAACGGCAGATTGCCATTCGCCTTGCCGCGGAATCGCGCGTGGCCCAGGCCGTGCAGCGCTCCCAGCTCATCGTGCAGGCCGTGCGCGAACCGATCGCCATGCTCGACGGCAACCTGCGGACGCTGCTGGTCAACGCCGCGTTCGCCGAGGTCTACGGTTATGACGCCGAGAAAGACCATAACTCCCCGCTGGAAGCCATCGGCCAGGGTGCCTGGAAGGACACCGCCCTGTTGCAGCGCCTGTCCGACGTGCTCTCGCGCGATCGCGAACTCTGGGACTACGAGCTAACCCAACGTACCGTCGACGGCATCGACCGCTTCGTGGTGATCAATGCCCGCCGCATCGAGCAGCCCGAAAGCACCGCGCCTGCGCTATTGCTTACAGTCAGCGACATCACCGCGCGCGCGCTGGTCGAGCAGAAAGTCAGCGAGCTCAATCGCCAGCTCGAGGGCAAGGTGGAGCAGATATCGGACGTCAATCGCGAACTCGAAGCCTTCAGCTATTCGGTGTCGCACGACCTGCGCGCGCCACTGCGCCACATCTCCGGCTTCGCCGGCAAGCTGGAGACCCAGCTCGGCGACAAGGCTGACGAGCGCGCGCGTCACTATATCGACGTGATCAGCAGCTCCTCGCGGCGCATGGCCCAGCTGATCGACGACCTTCTGGTGTTCTCGCGCCTGGGGCGCGGCGCGTTGCGCCTGCAGCCGGTGGATATGCAGTCGCTGGTCGAAGAAGCACGCGCGCTGGTCGAGACCGAGGCGCGCGACCGCCGCATCGACTGGAAGGTCACGCCGCTGCCGATCGTCATCGGCGACGAAAACATGCTGCGTACCGTCTGGCAGAACCTGCTGGGCAATGCGGTGAAGTACACCGGTAACCGCGAGCGTGCGCAGATCGAGGTGACACTCGACCGCACCCCGGCCGGCGACTACGAATTCGCCGTGCGCGACAATGGGGCCGGATTCGACATGCAGTACGCCGGCAAACTGTTCGGCGTGTTCCAGCGCCTCCATCGGGCTTCCGAATTTGCCGGTAACGGTATAGGCCTTGCCAACGTACGGCRCATCATTGCGCGCCATGGCGGCCGTACCTGGGCCGAGGGCGAGCCCGATAACGGCGCTACCTTCCACTTTTCCTTGCCGGCCTCGGATGTTCCGGGGTCCAGAATGGGTGACACATGAACAACCGCGACCTGCGCACCATCCTCCTCGTCGAAGACTCGATGGCCGATGCCGAGATGGCCATCGACGCGCTTCGCGAGGCCAAGCTCGCCAATCCCGTGGTTCATGTCGAGGACGGTGTGGACTGCCTCGACTGGCTGCACCGCCGTGGCCAGTACGCCGATCGTCCCGAAGGCGATCCCTCGGTGATCCTGCTCGACATCAAGATGCCGCGCATGGACGGCCTGGAAGTGCTCAACCAGCTGCGCGCGGAAGAGAAGTGGAAGCGCCTGCCGGTGGTCATCCTTTCGTCCTCACGGGAAGAGAGCGACCTGGCCCGGAGCTGGGACCTCGGTGTGAATGCCTATGTGCTAAAGCCCGTGGACGTGCAACAGTTCTTCACCGCCGTACAGACGCTCGGCCATTTCTGGGCCGTGCTCAACCAGCGCCCGGACGGCGAGTAATCGACTAACAGAGGGCGCACGGGCATAACCATGGGCGGGTACGACAAGAAAATCAGGATCCTTCAGGTCGAGGACAATGCCCTCGACGCCGAGCTCGTATTGACCGAACTCGACCAGGACGGACTCGAGTACGAGGTGATGCTGGTCGATGACGAGCCGGCGTTCACCGCGGCGCTGGACAGCTTCGAGCCGACCATTGTGTTGTCCGACCTGAGCATGCCTTCGTTCAGTGGTGAGCGTGCGTTGCAGATACTTCGAGAGCGCAGCGCCGAGATACCCTTCATCTTCATCTCGGCGACGCTGGGTGAAGAAGCGGCCATCGTCGCCCTGCGCAACGGTGCCACCGACTACATCCTCAAGCAGAACACGGCACGCCTGGCCTCCGCCGTGCGCCGTGCCTTGCGTGAAGCGGAAGAGCAGCGGGCGCGTGCCCGTGCGGAACTCGAGCTGATCCGTGCGCAGCGCTTCGAGAGCCTGGCGCTCCTCGCCGGCGGCCTTAGCCACGATCTGCGCAACCTGCTTCAGCCCTTGCTGCTTGCCGGCGACACACTGGAAGACTACGCGGACGATCCGCGGCTGGCGCGCCTGGGTGCACTGGTGCGTGACTGCGGCCGTCGCGGCCTGGAGATGGTGTCCTCGATGCTGTCGTTCGCGCGTGGCGCGCGTCGTGCCGAGCAGGTGCGCCTTGGTGCCTTGCTCGAAGCGCTGAAGTTGCTGATGCAGGGCAGCGTGCCGCGTTCGATTGAAATGAACGTCGATATCTTCGACGCCGATGTCGCCTTCGAAGGCAATCACACCGAGCTGCAGCAGTGCCTGCTCAACCTTTGCCTCAATGCCATCCAGGCCATGCCCGACGGCGGCCACCTGAAGGTGGAGACGGCGCAGGCGAACCTGCCCGAGGACTTTTTCGTTGAAGGCGAGCAGCCCGCGCCGGGACGTTATCTCCGTCTGTCGGTGATCGACACCGGCGCCGGTATGACGCCAGAAGTGCTGCAGCGGCTTTTCGAACCCTTCTTCACAACGAAGGAGTTGGGTACCGGTCTGGGGCTACTCTCGTGCAAGCGCATCGTCGCCAGTCACGGCGGCCTGATGCGCGTCCGCAGCAAGCTCGGCGAAGGCACGCAGTTCCATCTCTACCTGCCGCTCAATCCGGAAGACGGCGCCGACACCGAGCCGTTGGTGATGGAGTCGAGCCTGCAGGGCGAAGCCGAGCGCGTGCTCGTCGTCGTCGAAGAGGCCGTGCAGCTCTCGCTGCTGGCCGACACGCTGGACGCTTACGGCTACCAGGCAGGTGCCAGCCAGAGCGGTACGGCGGCTCTGCAGTGGAYCGAAGCCCACGGCGTCCCCGACCTCGTGGTCATGGACGCCGACATGAATCTGTTTACCGGCGTGCGTACGCTCGCCGCGCTGCTGGATCACGGTTACACCGGCGCGGTGCTGCTTCTCGCCCGTCCGGACAAGCCGCTGAATCTCGACGAGCTGCCGCAGCTGGATCATCTGTACGTGCTGGAGAAGCCGATCCAGTCGCGGGCGTTGTTGCGGAAGGTGCGCGAGGCGCTCGAGGCGAGTGAGGGGAACGTTGTCTGAAGACCATTCTGCTCGCCGGCCTTGCATGGGCTAGTGCATCCGCCTTCGCCGCTGACGCCCCGGTGTCGTCGCCAGCGCCTGTCGAAGCGCGTGTACCGTTCGCGCCAACGCCTTTTGCCGGCAGCGATGGCGCCAAGCATCTCGCTTACGAATTGCAGGTCACCAACGTCTATGGCGACACCGGGACCCTGCGGCCGCGGTCGCTCGATGTTCTCGATGAGCAGGATCGCGTGATCCTGCATCTGGACGAAGCCGGCGTGGATGCCGCGATCCGGCCTGTACCGGATGAGGGCAAACCAGCCGGCATCATTGCAGGTAAGCGCGGCACGCTGTTCGTGTGGATCACCCTGCCAGCGGGGCAGCTACCGCACACCCTGCATCATGCCCTCGTCTTCACTGATGAGAAGGGGCGGACCAGCCACGTCGACGGCATACCCGTGGTCGTGTCGGAT
>NZ_JBFUJE010000266.1:0-5443 GCF_056401535.1 Luteibacter sp. P4_E6
TCGCCATAGGGAATCATGGGGACAAAGTCACATGCGTCATGGGCCTGTCGAGCACCTGCTGCGTCGCGCCATTGGCCGTCACGATGTCGACGACCACACGCTGCAACGCGGGGAAGGCGGCGAACAGGCCGACTTCGACGGCATCGAGTTTTTCGGGAGCCGCACACGTGAACTCATAGGTCACGTCGAAATCAGCGTGTCCGCCGGGCGTGGCATTAACGTCGAAGCCGTCGGCGACGACCTTCGCGGGGGGCGCCGTGCAGTTGGCCCCGCCGGCAGGCACGAGCCATTTGCCTACCCGCAGCGTTTCCCTGGCCTTGGCGAGCGCTTGCGCCTGTTCAGTGGTGGCCGGTGGATGCTCGAAGCCCACGGCGTCGTGACCAGGAATGCTCAGGGCGACCACCAACGCCGGTCCGTCCGCTGACACCTGGAGCGTCGCCTGGCCATGGACATGAGGACCCAGGTGGCGCTCTTCGGCCGGTAAGCGCCCTGCCGCGAGGGCCAGGACGACCAGAAACGGGGCTGTTCGTAATTTCATGTGCGGGCCGACTCGTGTATGTTATAACATAACGTACACGAGAACCTCGGCAGCGCGCTAGTCCCTCCATCGTCAGTGCGTAGTCGCCTCGACGTAGGTCTTGCCAGCCTCCACGGTCGTGACGTACGGGCCCGACCAGTCACGCTCGAAGATGCGTGTCAGTGTCGCCGCGGGACCCGCTCCCCGCATGAAGACCGATGCGTCTACCGACGTATGGAAGTAACTCGACTCCCAGTTTCCTGTCCCGATGTAGACGCCGCGATCGTCGACCACCGCGTACTTCGCGTGTTCGACACGCGCATAGGGAATGAAGCCCGTCGGTGACGGCGGAACGCGACTGAACTTGACCGTGATGTTCGGCATCAGGCTGAGGCTCTTGAGGTAGCCCTGCATGGGTTCGTGAAGTGCCCAGTCGGCCACGATGATCCGGACGTCCACCCCGCGCGCCGCGGCATCACGCAATGCCGCGTCGACCGGTATCCACCATCCCTTCTCGCCATAGCCGCGCAGCGCCGAGAGCGTCATGACCTGCACGCGGACGATGTGCTGCGAACTGTTGATGAGATCGACCAGTGCAGGCTCCTCGGCCGTGACCCAGTCCGGCATCAACGAGGTGGGACTGAACGCCGGATAGGAAACCACGTTGCCTTCGCCAGGCGCGCCCAGGATCTCCGGATCGGTCGCCGTGACCGGGGCGAACGCGAGCGCCGCCGCGGCGTGTTTCCCCGAAGTCGGCGAGGCCGGGCTTCCAGCCAGTTGCCAGTCGAAATCGAACGTGGCACCGAACGTCTGGGCGAAGCGCCGGTTGCGTAGGCGAGCCCCTATTTCATGGATCTCGTTCAAGGCGCGCCAGTCCCAGTTCTGGCTCCCGACGAAGACGTCTGCGTTGTCGACCACCATGTACTTGGCGTGCAACACGCCGCCCGTCAGCGTCTTGACCGGCAGCACGCGAATCTCGAAGCCGGGCAAGGCACGGAAACGGTCGACGCTTTCATGGTTGTCCGCGAGGAACGTCTGGTCGACCAGGATGCGTACCTTGACGCCTGCGCGGGCACGCTCGACCAGTGCGTCGAGAACCGGCGCCAGTGGGCCACCCGGTTTGTCGGCGATGTAGAAGGCCGCGATGTCGATGCGGGTGGTTGCACCATGAATCATTTCCAGCCACACCGTCTGCGTGCGACGCACGCCGCTTTCACCGTAGATCGAGGCATCGGGCACGCTCTCGACGATCTCGAAGTCAGCAGGGAGTGCCCTGTCCCGGGCTTGCAGTGCGCCGGCGGACAAGGCGGTAGCCACCACAGCAACTAATGCAGCAAGGCGAAGGGAAGGACGCATGGGGTATTCCTGTCAGAGATTGTTACAACGTAACACTCCTTTATTACCGAATTCGTTCGTCAATCGCCACGACGACGGAGCAGCCACTGACACCCCGATGCACGGCATCTCCACCGCTTCGGACGATAATCTACGCCATGAAAAAGCGCCCTACCCCCACCGACTCCGTCCACGGTAACGGCTTCGTCCGTGTCTGCGGCGCGCGCGAACACAATCTGAAGAATATCGACGTGGCCGTTCCACGCGATGCGCTGGTGGTTTTCTCGGGCGTTTCCGGATCGGGAAAGTCCTCGCTGGCCTTCGGCACCCTTTACGCGGAAGCGCAGCGGCGCTACTTCGAATCCGTGGCGCCGTATGCGCGCCGGCTGATCGACCAGGTCGGCGTACCCGACGTGGACGAGATCGAAGGCCTGCCGCCGGCGGTGGCGCTCCAGCAGCAACGCGGCACGCCCGGGACCCGCTCGTCGGTAGGCAGCGTCACCACGCTCTCCAGCCTGGTGCGCATGCTGTACTCGCGCGCCGGCAGCTATCCAGCCAGGCAACCGATGCTCTTCGCCGAGGACTTCTCGCCGAACACCCCCCAGGGCGCATGCCCGAACTGCCATGGCCTGGGCAAGGTGTACGAGGTCACCGAGCAGACGATGGTGCCTGATCCCTCGCTCACCATTCGCGAACGCGCCATCGCATCGTGGCCGCCGGCATGGCATGGGCAGAACCTGCGCGACATCCTCGTCACCCTGGGCTACGACGTGGACATCCCCTGGCGCGACCTGCCAAAAAAACAGCGCGACTGGATCCTGTTCACCGAGGAGCAGCCGGTCGCTCCGGTGTATGCGGGCTTCACGCCCGCCGAAACCCGGGCCGCCCTGAAGCGCAAGACGGAGCCCAGTTACATGGGTACCTATATGGGTGCGCGCCGATATGTGCTGCACACCTTCGCCACAACGCAAAGCCCCTTGATGAAGAAGCGGGTCTCCCGCTTTATGATCGGCAGCCTGTGTCCTGTGTGCGATGGCAAGCGCCTGAAACGCGAGGCCCTGTCGGTCACGTTCGCCGGTGTCGATATCGGCAGCTTGTCCGCCCTGTCATTCGACCAGTTGGCAGACACACTCCGTCCGGCGGCCGAGGGTCGTTTCGACGAACTCGTCCCGGGCGGCAGGACGACGCAGAGCCGCGCCGCAGGCAAGCGCGATATCGCACGTCGGGTGGCCGCCGGTGGTCTGGGACACGAAGGTTCCTCGGACGTGCGGCGCACGCCAAACCTCTCGGAGGAAAAACGTATCGCCGCGCAGCGCATTTCCCAGGATCTGGTCGCACGCATCGGCACGCTGCAGTCGCTCGGACTGGGCTATCTGTCGATGGACCGCAGCAGCCCCAGCCTTTCCCCGGGCGAACTTCAGCGCCTTCGCCTTGCTACGCAGATACGCAGCAACCTGTTCGGTGTGGTGTATGTGCTCGATGAGCCATCGGCAGGACTTCACCCAGCCGATGGCGAAGCGTTGTTCCATGCACTGGGGCAACTGAAGGCATCAGGAAACTCGATCTTCGTCGTCGAACACGACCTCGACATGATGCGCCGCGCCGACTGGCTGGTGGACGTAGGTCCGGATGCGGGCGAACGCGGCGGCGAGATTCTCTACAGCGGGCCGCCAGCCGGACTGGCRGATGTGCCGGCTTCGCATACCGCGCGCTACCTCTTCGGCAGCGCCGAAGTCGCACGACGCACGGTTCGGGAGCCGACTGGCTGGCTCGAACTGCGCAACGTCACACGGAATAATCTTCATCGGCTGACCGCACATTTCCCGCTCGGTGTATTCACTTCGGTGACGGGCATTTCCGGCTCTGGCAAATCGAGCCTGGTCAGCCAGGCGCTCGTGGAACTGCTCGGTGAGCACCTTGGCCACGAGCCGCGCGTCGTCGAGGACGAGAGCGACGACCTGGAACCGAGCGTCATCACGAAGACGACCGGCCATATCCACTCGGGCGCGGAAGCCATCACGCGTCTCGTCCAGGTCGACCAGAAGCCGATCGGACGCACGCCGCGCTCGAACCTTGCGACCTATACGGGGTTGTTCGACCACGTGCGCAAGCTGTTCGCGTCGACGAAGGCGGCAAAGTCGAAACGCTACGACGCGGGGCGCTTCTCCTTCAACGTTGCCAAGGGACGTTGTGAAACCTGCGAGGGCGAAGGCTTCGTCAGCGTCGAGCTGCTGTTCATGCCCAGCGTCTATGCGCCCTGCCCCACATGCCACGGGGCGCGCTACAACGAGCAGACGCTGGCCATCCAGTGGAACGAGAGGAATATCGCCCAGGTGCTCGGCATGACGGTGGATGAGGCCTGCGCGTTCTTTGCCGACGAAGCCAATGTACTGAAGTCACTGCTTATCCTGCGCGACATCGGTCTGGGGTATCTCCGTCTGGGTCAGCCGGCGACCGAGCTCTCTGGCGGCGAAGCCCAGCGCATCAAGCTGGCGACCGAGCTGCAACGTGCCCAGCGCGGCAGCAGTGTCTATGTCCTGGATGAACCCACGACCGGCCTGCATCCGTCAGATGTCGACAAACTCGTCGCGCAACTGCAGGGCCTTGTCGAGGCGGGCAATACCGTTATCGTCGTCGAGCACGAGATGCGCGTGGTGGCAGGCAGCGACTGGGTGATCGACGTCGGCCCCGGCGCCGGCAATAAGGGCGGCCGGATTGTCGCCAGCGGCGCCCCACGCGATGTCGCCCGATCAAAGGAAAGCCGCACCGCCCCCTACCTCGCCGCGCTCCTGTCCTTGTAGGAGCCGATTCATCGGCGATGGGTGCTTGCGGCAACCGGGCCCGCTGCCGCGGGACCACCGATGAATACGCTCCTACATTTTTTCCAGCAGTGACTCGTGCTGGTTGAGCGTGGGTGCGGCGAAGGGTTCTGGCGCAGGCGTCCGGCCGAAGTGGATTGGGTGGTTGACGCCGCGATACTGGCCGACCACGGGGTGGTCGAACGTGGCGACGAGGCCTTCGGCGGTCACCTGCGGGTGATCGAACATGTCTTCGATCCGGCGTGCGGCGGCGCTGGGTACGGCGTCGCCGAAGAGAACTTCCCACTCGAGCGCCGTGCGCGAGGCGAGTGCGGCATGCAGCTTCGGCACGATTTCCTCATGATGCTCGGCGCGCTTGCGCACGGTGTCGAAGCGCGGGTCGTTGTAGAGCGCATGCAGCTCCGTGCGCTCGCACAGGGCTTTCCAGAAATGCGGTGTATTGGCCGAGATGTAAATGTAGCCTTCGCGCGTCGGATGAATGCCGGTAACGCCGCCCGAGCGCATGTCGCGGCCAATATCCAGCGACTCACCTTCGGCCCAGATCATCCGCGCCGACTGCATCGTCAACGCACTGCGCAACAGGGACACACCCACGTACTGGCCCATGCCGCTGCGCTCGCGCTCGTAGAGCGCCGACGAAACACCGGCGGCAAGCAGAGCGGCGGCGTAATAGTCGACCACGGAGCCAAAAATCACTTCCGGAGGGCCACCGCGCTTGCCCTGCAGGGTCGACATGCCGGTCATGGTCTGCAGCACCTGGTCGTAGCCGGCC
>NZ_JBFUJE010000267.1:0-5390 GCF_056401535.1 Luteibacter sp. P4_E6
ACGTAAAGGTGGCACACGCCCTTGTAATGTTTGATCACGGGCACACGCGCATGCTCCGCGACAAATCGGATCAGGCCTTCGCCACCTCGCGGAATCGCGAGATCGACGATGTCGGTGAGCTGAAGCAGTTCGACCATCGTTTCGCGGCGGGGATCGTCGATCAGGGTGAGGGCGGCCTCGGGCACTCCGCTCGCCTTGAGCGCACGTCGTAGCGCGGCCGCAATCGCGACATTGGATTGCATGGCATCGGAACCCCCGCGCAGGATCACCGCGTTGCCCGCCATCAGGCACAGCGCGGCGGCATCGGCGGTGACGTTCGGCCGTGCCTCATAGATCATCGCGATCACGCCGAGCGGAATGCGCACACGCTCAACGACGATGCCGTTGGGGCGCGTCTCGCGTCGCGTCGTGATGCCAACGGGATCCGGCAGGGTCGCCACCTCGCGGATCGCAGCGACGATGCCGGCGATGCGCGAGGCATCCAGACGCAGGCGATCGAGCATGGCGTCACTGGTGCCATTCGCGCGGGCAGCGTCCATGTCCCTCGCGTTGGCGTCGAGCACGACACTTACGTCCGCGGCAAGTGCACTCGCCATGGCATGAAGGAGGCTTCGCTTGGCCTCGGTATCGAGGCCGGCGATTGCCGCCGCGGCGTCCCGGCAGGCCAGCGCCTTGTCACGCAGGGAAGAAGTCATCGGGGCCTCGGTCAATGCGTCAGGGCGACGAGATCGTCGCGGTGGACGACGTTCTCACCGTAGCTATAACCGAGCGTCGTTTCGATATCGCGGGTGTGACGCCGCGCGATGCGGCGCACGTCGGCGGCCGAGTACTGCGCGATGCCACGTGCGAAGGGCGCATGTTCATCGGCGATATCAATCACGTCACCGCGGGCGAAGTCGCCTTCGGCCGCGACCACTCCACCAGGGAGCAACGAGGCGCCACGGGAGCGCAAGGCCTCGCCGGCGCCGGCATCGACCGTGATCTTGCCTGTCGGCGGCGCGTGGCGCAGCCAGTACTTGCGGGCCGCCAGTGGTGTCCTCGGCGCGCGCAGGCGCGTGCCGGTGAGGATCCCGTCCGCCAACTGCTCTATGCATGCCGCATCACGGCCGTCGAAAAGGAGGGTCTCGATGCCGGCCGCTGCGGCCTTCCCTGCCGCTTCGAGCTTCGTTCGCATGCCGCCGGTGCCCGCCGCGCTACCGGCGCCGCCCGCGCTGGCCAAGTGTTGCTCGGTAACTTCCGCGACATCGTCGATGGGCTGTGCAAGCGAATCGGTACGGGGGTTCGCCGTGTACAAGCCTGCGACGTCGGAGGCAATGAAAAGCACGTCCGCATCGACGAGGGCTGCCACGATGGCGGCGAGGTTGTCGTTGTCGCCCAGCTTGAGCTCGTCGACCGCGACCGTATCGTTCTCGTTGATGACGGGAATGGCGCCGAGGGCGAGCAACTCGCGCAGCGTCGTGCGCGCATTGAGGTAACGGCGGCGATTGCGCAGGTCGTCGTGGGTGAGCAGGACCTGGGCGACCGGTGCGTCGAAGAACGTCTGCCAGAGGGCAATGAGGCGGGTCTGGCCGAGAGCGGCGAGGGCTTGCCGGCCGGTCAGCCCAGCGCCGCGCTCGGGCGTGGCGAGGCCACGCCCAGCCGCTACCGCGCCGGAGGAGACGATGACGACTTCACGGCCGGCGCTGCGGCTGCGGGCGACGAAGGTCGCGAGGGCTTCGGCGTGGCGGCCGGTGAGGCCGCCCTCGGGGGTGGTGAGGAGGCTGCTGCCTACCTTGAGCACGGCGCGGTGCCATCGGGGAAGCGTTTGTGGGGCGAATGCTTGGGGCATGGTTTTTCCCTGGTGTTGAGGTAATTCCATTCGCCGCTGAAGCGGCTCCCACAGAGAGCTTGAAGAGCTTCGCCGATGAATCGGCTCCTACGTGGAGCGGGGTGCGCTCTGTGTGGGAGCCGGATCATCGGCGATCAGCCCGTCAGGGCTGGCAACCATCAGCCCGCAAGGACTGGCAACCATCAGCCCGCAAGGGCTGCCAGTCTCGCACGCAGCGTATCCAGCATAAGGTCGTTACCGGCGCCCGGCGAGGTGCGCGCGGCCAGGCTCGATTCGGGTGTCCGCCCTTCGCCTGACGAGGCGGCCGTCTCCGCTGCCGCACGGTAGGCATCGCGGAACGGCACACCTGCCACGGCCGCCTCGATGGCGACGTCCGTCGCGTACATCGCCGGCTCGATCGCAGCGCGCATCTTCTCTGCCTTCCAGCTGAAACGCGCCAGAAGGTCGGGAAGGAGCTCGAGCGCGCCAAGGCCCATGGAGAAGCCGTGGAACAGCGAACCCTTGGAGAACTGCAGATCGCGCTGATAGCCCGAGGGCAAGGAGAGCAGCTGCTCGATCTCGGTGCGCGCGGCCGCCACGCTGGCGTAGCTTGCACGCAAGAGTTCGACCACATCCGGATTGCGCTTGTTCGGCATGATCGACGAACCGGTGGTGTACTCGCCCGGCAGGCTCACGAAATCGAACTCAGCCGTGGTGAACAACGAGAGGTCCCAGGCCAGGCGGCGCGTGTCGAGCAGTGCCGTACCGACGGCATCGAGTGCAGCCATCTCGAACTTGCCGCGCGAGAGCTGGGCATAGATCGGCGAGACCTGCATACGACCGAAGCCGAGCGCTGCCGTGGTGTGTGCACGATCAAGGGCCACGTTGACACCATAGCCGGCTGCCGTGCCCAGTGGATTGGCATCGATCAGCTCGAGCGCCTGGCGGGCGCGCAGCGTGTTGTCGATGAAAGCCTCGGCAAACGCGGCGAACCACATGCCCGTCGACGAGACCACGGCACGCTGGATATGCGTATAGCCAGGCATCGGCACGGAATCACCGGCGGCCCGCTGCAGGCACACGTCGGCGATCTGCCGACACAATGTCTCCAGCGTCGACAGCTTCTCCTTCAGCCACAACCGCGTGGCAACAAGGATCTGGTCGTTGCGGCTACGGCCGGTATGCACACGCCGACCGGCGTCGCCGAGGCGCTCGGTAAGGCGGGCCTCGATAGCGGAGTGCCCGTCTTCGAAGCGATCGTCGAGCACGAACAGGCCGGCCGAGAAGTCAGCGGCCAGCACATCGAGCTCGCGAAGCAGTGCATCGCGCTCGTCACCGGAGACCACACCGATATTGGCAAGGCCTTCGACATGCGCCTTACTCGCGGTGATGTCGTGCAGGAAGAACTCGCGATCGAGCACCACATCGTTGCCGGCGAGGAAACGCATGATGCGCGCGTCCACCTGCGTGTCGGATTTCTGCCAGAGCGGCTGGGTCATCGTAAGGTCCTTTCGCTCAGAGCGGGATGGCGGTGAGCTCGTCGAAGCCGAGCGCACGATTGACGTTCTGCATCGCCTGGGAGGCGGCGCCCTTGAGCAGGTTATCCAGTGTCGCGACGACGACCACGCGACGGCCATCGGCCGACAGGGTGAAGCCACCGATATCCAGGTGGTGCTTATGCGCCACCTGGCTCACCCACGGCGCCTCATCGACGATATGGATCAGCTTGTCTTTGTCGAAGCGTGCTTCGAAGCGAAGGACAATCTCCTCCCGCTTGGCCGGCTTCGCCAGATACAGGTTGGTCGTGACCGTGAGGCCGCGGAAATGCGGTGCGACGTGCGGCATGAACTCAACCGGCAGACCGAGATGGCGGCTCGCTTCCTTCTCGTGCATGTGCCCGGTGAGGGCGTACGGCATGAGGTTGTCACGCAGCTTTTCCGGGTCGTTGCGGTCAGACGGCGTCGTGCCGGCACCCGAGTACCCGGAAACACCGAACGATACCGGCGGCGCCGCAAGCAAGTCCTTGATAGGGGCGATCGAGACCTGGATCGCCGTCGCATAGCAACCTGGGTTGCTGATGCGCTTCTCGCCGCGCCAGCGGTCACGGTAGAGCTCGGGCAGGCCGTAGTACCAGCGCTCGTCGAAACGATAGTCCGCCGAGAGGTCGACAATCACCGTGGAGCCGGCGGCCTTGTCGATGGCCTCGACGTACGGCGCCGCCTTGCCATTTGGCAAGGCGAGGATCACCACGTCGACGGCCTGCGCGGCCACCGCCTCCGGGTCAAGATTCGTATAGGTGAGTTCACCGCGGTAGGCATCGCTGTGATCGGCCAGGCGCTGCCCGTCCAGCTCGCGCGAGGAAACGAAGGCGAGCTCGAGCTGCGGGTGGTTCGCAATGAGCTTGATCAGCTCGGCGCCCGTATGGCCACGCGCGCCGACGATGCCGATGGTCTTGTTTGCCATGACCGGTCAGTCCTGCAAGGTGGGGATGCGCGTGGCGCAATGCGCCACACAGCGTTCGATATCCGCGAAGTTGTCCAGGCCGTACCAGAACACCTTCCAGCGCGACTGCTTGAAGCAGCCGTCCGACTCCGCGTAGTAGAAGTGATTGATCGCGTTGCCGTGGCGTGAGCGCCAGAACAACTTGGGGTTCTCGTCGCGCATGACCTGCCAGACCGCACGGCCGAGACCTTCGCCCTGCGCTTCGTCGAGCACGGCAAACTTGTCCAGATACGCGAAGCCTTCGTCCTCGGTGAGCACCATCGCCGCGCGATAGTTCTCGGAGACGTAGAGGCGATACAGGTTCGTGCGCTCGAAATAATCAGGCACGACCGGGCGTCCGAAACTGGATTCGATCAGCTCACGAAGGCGCTCCTTGTCCACGCCCTCCCACGAGTCGTAACGCAACACGCGCTCGCCGCGCCGCACCAGCGTGCCCGATCCCTTGTGCGTGAAGAGTTCCTTGGCCAGCTCGGCGGGCCGGGTGATCGACACCGACGTGGTCAGCGGCAGGTCGTCGAGAAGATCCTTGATCTGCTCGATCTTCAGGCGCATACCCGAATGCAGCCAGGGCTGCTTGAGCAGCTGGTCGTACTCGGTCGACAGGTTGATCGAATCGATGACCTTGCCATCGCCGTCGAGCAGGCCGCCCGTGCCCGTTAGGAAGACGATCTTGTACGGCTGCAGGACGCGCACGAGCTCGTTCGCGGCGAAGTCGGCATTGATGTTGAGGATCTGCCCCGAGTCCGTCTCGCCAAGGCTGGCGATGACCGGAATGGATCCCGCACGCAGGCTGGCTTCGATCGGTGCGAGGTTGATCTCGCGTACCTTGCCGACCAGGCCGAACACGTCCTGGTCGAGGAAGTCGGCCGCGAACACGCCCGAGGGCACCGACGTGGCACGCGTATCGACTTCCTGCAGCGCCTCGACAAGGCGCAGGTTCTGCGCCTGGAAGACGCGGCGGACAATGGCCAGAGCTTCCGGCGACGTCACGCGCAGACCATCGACCGTCTTCTTCACGATGCCGGCGGCCGACAGTTCCTCATCGAGCTGCGGACCAGCGCCGTGCAGCACGATAGGGGTC
>NZ_JBFUJE010000268.1:0-5376 GCF_056401535.1 Luteibacter sp. P4_E6
ACCTTAGATCGCTTAGCGAAGTCGTCACGCTTTATGATCGCATCCAGGGCCGCCGCGCCTGCTTCATCGAGATCCTCAGGTTGGGGGATCGATGTAACGATGAACTGCGGCAAGTCGGGGATCTGGACGCGCAAGCGTTCCGCGACGTTGTGTCCGGCGTAATCCACAGCCTCGCCATCGTCGAAGTTCTCGTTGAGGTTCTCGTCGAGAATCAGGACACCCACGTCGTTTGCGACGATCCACTCCCGGTAGTCATCTATCAAGGGCAGCGGCGCGCTATCGATAACGCCCCAATGCTGGTCGAGTTCCTTCAGCTCGAGCGCGATGTAGCGAAGGATCGTCTGACGCATCTTCGGACGGTCGTCAATAATTGCAATGTTGGGCATTGTGCGTCAGCTGCTAGGAATGAGTACTTCGAAATGAGCGCCACCGAGTTCGCCAGTGCCGTCGACGGTTAACTTGGCGTTTAACTCACGCGCTACTGACTGGACAATTGACAAGCCGAGCCCGGTTCCGATTGGTGCACCTCGACCGTCGGTCTTTGTCGAGAACAAAGGACTCCAAATCTCTCGTAGGTGCTCTTTCGCGATTCCGGATCCAGAGTCCGAGACGGACAGTTTAATCAAGCTATTTCCGTCGATGTGCGAAAGCGCCACCTTAATCTCACGATTCTTCGTTCTTAAGCCGACTGCATGGTAGGCATTGGTTAAAAGGTTGAGGGCGATCGATTCAATGTCCATCGCGAATGATCGGAGCTCGATGTTTCGCTTTATATGCGTGGACAAATGGATTTGTTTCGACTCGAAGATCGGCTTCAGTTCGGCGAGCAGGGAGGAAACTAGATCAGAGATGTTGACCTTTGTCTTACGGCGCTTGTCCTTCTTGATGCGAGTGAGTGCGAACTGGCCCCACAATTCGACTCTTGCAATGGCTTCCTCTGCCGCGACGGCCTCTTCAATGCAGGCGTCAACGTCAATACTTTTCGCGGACAGTAGCCGAGACAACAGGGTTGTCGATAGGCGTGCTTGGGCGAGTGCCGTCTCGGTTTCGTGGCCAAAGACGGCGGAAGAAATCCCTACCGTTGCCAGGCCGCGATACGTGATGCTCTGATTGGCGAGCTCTTCGATCTGTTTCTCGGCACGCTCAACTTGCTCAGTCACCGCGCGAAGGCGCGATACCGATTCCTTAATGACGCGGTCCGACTTTGGGCTACTGTCATTGAGCTCCCTCGACACTGACTTCAGTGTTGATTTGATTTCGGTGACAACTCGCGGCAGCTCTTCGACCTCTGCACTGGAAGACGTTGGCTTCTCTTCAGCCGTTTCGTGGTACTCGGCCTCCAGCAAAGCAATGCATCCGTATGTCGCGGCCTTCAAGACAGAGTATGCGTGACTCTGGATGAGGCCTTCACGGGCGGCACTGTCTGGGAGATTTGTATTGGTGTCCCGGCCAATATAAACAGAGCCCACAACCTGATTTGCGGCCATACGGAAGGATGCCCGGGCCCGACCCGCCGGATTCTTGTTCTTACGTGCGGCGAGGCTGAGCCAATCGCCTTCAGGGTGCTCGGGGTCACCATACGGCTTGACGCGGATCCCATCACGGTAGATGCGGATGCCGGCGTTCTGGTCAAGGAAGCTTTTGAGCGCTCCTAAGCTGAAGCCGCCGGAAAGACTTGCCGCTGACCTTGGAAAGAAGCCTAGGTCAATGTCGAAGGGGCCGGCGTCGTAAGTATTCAACGCCTCAGCGCCGCGGATCTGGTCCCAATTCACTTTTCCTGTGCGAATCGTGTGCCGAGGCCCGCCTGCCCGCTTCGGGGGGGCGCTAATCTGGAAGCTCAGGCGGCCATTTTTGTCGAAGCGCCCGGTAAGATGCAGGGCGGCGCTATGGACTGCGAGAGAGGTAATCTGTTGAAACGTGGTGCTCTCAGAGTTTTTCAGCCAGATTTTGAACCCATCTGGATGTACCTTGGGCGAGACAAGGCTACTAAGCTCGTCTTCTAGTCGACGAAAGTCGTCGGGAGTCCATTCTTGCCTAAGCTGCTTGATCGTAATCTCAGTGCCGGTAGTGCCGTTGCTTGTATCATGTGGCGGCTTTGGCAGTGCGTTTGGGATGTCGGTGACAGCCACTGCGCTCAGTTCGGTGTTCTCGACGTCGAACTGGTTCCAATCAACGTGGATTGCCACGGCTTGGGATCTGGTGGCTTTTGACCGAAGCTCCAAGACTGCCCCAAGCCGATCAGCAGATAGGCGACCGACACCTTTTTCGCCGGTTTCCCTTCGTCCCTTGGCGCTGACGGGCGACCTGCGCTTCTCAGAGAAGCCGATGCGAAGCCACTTTTCGTCGACATCCTTACTTGTCATTCCGTATCCGTCATCCGAGATTCGGATAAAGGTGACCGATGTGTCCTTCGTGTCCTTCCTGTCATGGCCGAATTCAATGTCTACGTTGCTAGCATCAGCATCGTAGGAGTTCTTGATCAGCTCAATGAGCGCCGTGGTGTGGTCCTTGATGCTCTCGCGTCCGAGGCTTAAGAGGACTCTGGCATCAACCTTGAATACCCGCTTCATATATCGACTAACTCCAAATATTCCGTGGTGTCTTCTTAAGTTCGCGGGGTGCAAGCCATCGCATTTGCGCACTCCATTAAGTCGACTCGGGCGTGGCGCTCGGTGCTCGGCGCTCCGCTTCTCGGCGGTCTTACTAGTCGGCAAGTTTATCGGCTGTGTTGCCCTGAAGTTTAGGGGCGGCACCGCGGACCGTACGGAGCGAGTGAAGGTTCTTCGTTCGGCGTGCCCAGGTTGGCCGCAAGAGAGGGGTCGCCCCCAGGGGTCAATGGAGTCGGGCCACTTCGATTGAGGTGGTTCAATGCAAACTTGCGAACGTCGCCGGAGAATTCAGAAAGGTGGATCATTCGATGACAATTTGCGCACAGAACGGCGAAGTCGCGTACGGGATCAAGCTCAACCCGAGATGCGGGCAACGTCGCAATCGGGCGTAGGTGATGCGCCTCTATGTAGCCCTGGCCGAGGTCGCCATAGAGTTCTTCAAAGTTGGCTCCGCATGCCTCGCACGTTGTTCCCCTGGCAAGTTTTACTCTCTTGACCAGCGCCCTGTTGCGCTCAATCCGAGTATGAAGCGTTCGCCGCGACGCATCTTCGTGGTTGTCGAAAACCTGTTCGGGCGAGTCCAGTTCATCTTCGTTGATCTGGAATCTTGCCGCTCGTAGCGTCAGCTCGGCATACAGTCCCAAGATTTCGCTGAGGTCTCGACAGAGCTCGTCATCACCGGGCACGCTGCCAGATTCGTAGTACGCGGCACAAATAACCCCAGCTTCGTAGAACGAAGTGATGCTTGAGCTGGAAGATGGGGATAGATCGATTTTATGAAGCTTGAAGGTTTGGGAGCGCGTTCCTACAAGCGCGCGGTAGTGCGCTGCGCTGCTTCTGAGGGCGGTTTTGGCATCGGATCGATAGTTTCTCCGAGCTTCGGTCATCGCCTGGACGAGTGTCAGGTACACCCCTTTCATGTCTTCCCGGAATAGGAGGCATACGTAATAGCCGCTTTGTGCTGTGGTGGTAACGGTCCTGTCTAGAATTGCTAGCCACGGACCTGCCGCCCAGTTTCCGTTACCTACGCTGCCCTTTACGATCAAGCCACGCGCCGCCTCGCCGAGCATTCGAGTGACCAAGCCGGGGAGCTCCCGGCGGATGAACTGCGCAAGTGGATGATTTGTTAGTTCGCTCGCGGTTGCGGACGAATACTCGTCCAGTACGCGCTGCACTCCGCGCGACACTGAGGCACTTTCGTTCCGTGCGTCAGTTGCGCTCGCCTGCGTCGCTTCGCTGCTTTGTTGATCAGCCATTAGGCTCCCCCCCCTCTTGATGAGAAGTATCTCAGCATTCAAATGCTGAGCAAGGGGAATCCACGGATCGGGCGCTCGTAGTCCCGAATATTCATGGAAATCAGCGATCTATCGCCGTCTTGGCATACCAAGCGAGATCGCGGCCCGTGCGTTTGAGCGAGGGTCGCTCCACAGAGGGGCCCGTCTGTGCTTTGAGCTCAAGTGTTTGGGAGCGCGGCGGCTCTCGCGCTAGATCGCCAGGTTTCCTAAACCCCGCCCGGCGCAGACAAGATTTGTCGTGGAGAGCCCGGTACGCGCATTGGCAAACTGCCGCGCACCGCGATTCGTGACGTGGGTCCGAATGCTCGAACTAGTCACGGCCGTGGGGGTTCGAAGGTTCGAGGTACGCAGTACCTTCCCTCCTCTGCTAGGTCGCAAATGGAATGGCTGTAGGTAAATTCGGCAGCAACATGCCTCACCTCTCTAACGGCCGTCCAACCTATTCGCCCCACCGCCAAATCGGATGACAGGGTAATGATCCGAGTCTCCTCGAGTGCAGGGAATCCTGGGGCGCCATGCGGTTGAGCAGGGGGCGTCGAACAAACCAGCAGACAGCGTGCTTCATACGGTGCCGAGGTCGTTGCGCATCCGCTTGCCGGACCCTGGCGCACGCATCGCTGGAATCAGTTGAATTCGGATTTTTGGATGAGCGTTCAGTAGTCTGGACATCCGGTCGATCGACGCAATTCTGTACCCGAATGACTTGGCCGGTCAGGGCCTTTGGGTGGCCAGGCGCGGAATGTCCTTATGGCGTTCGTCCTCTGTCAGTTCGAGAGCGTCGATATGGAGCGGACGCTCGAGATGCTGTCTGGGTGCAACGGGTCCGGTCTTGGGTGAAGTCAAGCAATGGTCCTCTGGCGGCGGCAGGGATCTACTGGCCCACCTGCAAGGCACTATATCGCACGCAAGGAAGACAATTGATGCCGTTGGCGTGGGCCCAGCTATTGGGGGCGTGATCAGCAAATGCGCGCGGACTATGGAAAATCGTGGCGACAGATGAGCGATGACCCCGTCGAAGTATCGGTCCAAGTACACGCCTACAGACAACCGAATGTTGTTTTGATACGGTCGTTCCGTTGCCTGCGTCATCGCCACCAAAGCCGCGCAGTCAACCATCGCTCAACGCGGTGAGAAGCGCGGGCCAGGAGTGCTGTAACACTCAAGGCCCGCTAACCATAACCAACTGTCTGAGAGCTGATACATGGCTACCCCCGATCATACGGTACCTGCTCGCCCGCCGAACCCCCTCGGCGACACCCCCAACGGTTACCGGCCAGTCTGCATACCGCGCAGACACGGTTGAAGAACCGCGGCGGCGGCCGCTTTCTCTAAGATCTTTCTTGGCCGTCCTACCCGGCACGTAGCCGCTTGGGTCGGTGGTCAGGGCTGACGCCGCGATCCACTTCGTCAATTACGCCGCCGGCGCCCGGACACGGGCAGTCGTTGAACCCGCGAGTCCTATGGTCCGCGGC
>NZ_JBFUJE010000269.1:0-5361 GCF_056401535.1 Luteibacter sp. P4_E6
ATGTAGTGCGTGTCGTCGATCTTGCTGTCCGTGTAGCCCCCGGTAACACCGCGCTTCTGGTATCCGGTGGCGCAGCCAGCCAAAGCGGCAATCGCGAGCAGACCCGCGAGCGCCCTCATGAGCGTTTTCATAACTCCCTCCCCTGTTGTCCCTAGGCGACGGGAGTCCTCACCGTCGCACCCCTGTTCCCCACGCCGATCTGGCGCGACCGGATCATACGAGGAGCGCAGGGGTCCACGCCAGATCCGTCCCGCTCACTCAATAGCTTCGACGCCCTGTTGCTTGAGGACGCCACGCGATCCCGCATCGCCTTGAGTTGCTCGGCGGGGTGGCCCGTCCAGTTCAGAACCTCCCCGGTGACGCGAAACGGATYCCGTGAGCGATACGACTTCGTGATGTTTCCCGGAAACTTCTTGTCCGTGAGATTCGGATCGTCTTCGATGGGACCGGTAGGCTCCACGACATAGATTCTCCCGCGCCCCGTACCGATGGCCAGCTCGGCGCCCCATATGGCGGCGTCCATGGTCGCCGTCAGGTAAACGAAGGCCGCGTGCTTTCGTTGGCCGAAGTTCGAGGCATAGCCCGGAGTGATGAGATCCCCGGCTTCCAGGTGGGCCTTGGTGCCGTGGTAGTACGTTTGCGAATCAGCCACGTCGTCACTCCTGCATTACTGTCGATTCGACAGAGCGGCGATGCTGGACTACGCCCCGGGTCTTCCGGCAAGCCCCCCTGTGTTGTATAAATTAGTAACGGGAAGAGGCGCTCTGGCCGTGAACATCCCCGGCCACGATTCGAACTGATCCGCCGCATCCCTTTTCTGGCTGCGGAGCCACGGTCATGGCAATCAACGAAGAGAAACTCAACGCCTTTCTGGGAAGAGCGGTAGGTGATCTCGGCGCCGCATTCAGCGCGGTACTCGTCCTGCTTGGTGACGAACTGGGTTTGTATAAGGCGCTCGCAAAGGAGTCCCTGACACCTTTCGAGCTTGCCGAACGCACCGGCACCAACGAACGCTACATTCGCGAATGGCTTGGCAACCAGACCGCAGGCGGTTACGTCGACTACGACGCCGTAGCGGGAACGTACCGACTCAACGACGAGCAGGCCGCGTGCCTGGCCGACCCCGCCGGACCGGTCGATCTGGCTGGCGCCTATGAAATCGCGCAAGCACTTTTTCATACCTATCCCCGTGTGCGCGACAACTTCCGCAGCGGCGCCGGCATGGAATGGGGCGAGCATCATCCCTGTCTGTTCCACGGTGTCGAAAGGTTCTTTCGCGGCGGATATCACGCGCATCTTCTGAACGCCTGGTTGCCCGCTCTGGATGGCGTCGTGGAAAAATTACAGCGCGGTGGCAAGGTGGCGGATATCGGTTGCGGTCATGGCGCGAGTACCGTGCTGATGGCCAAGGCGTTCCCTGCGTCCCACTTCGTGGGATACGACTACCACGCACCTTCGATCGACGTCGCACGCGAGCGGGCACGGGAAGCGGGAGTGAGCAATACGACATTCGAGCAGGCGGATGCGTCCAGCTATGAAGGTCGTGACTTCGATCTCATCACCTTCTTCGACTGCCTGCACGACATGGGCGATCCCGACGGCGCTGCGCAGCATGCAAGAGCCTCGTTGAAGGACGACGGCACGTGCATGGTGGTCGAGCCGCATGCCGGCGACGCCGTGGCAGAGAACATCAATCCGGTCGGACGCGTGTACTACGCCGCGTCGTCGATGATCTGCGTGCCTGTGTCGCTCGCCCGGCATGGTCCGGCGCTGGGCGCCCAGGCCGGCGAAGCCCGTTTGCGCAAGGTGATCGTCGATGCCGGCGGGTTCAGGCGTCTTCGCCGTGCCGCGGAAACGCCATTCAACATCGTGCTGGAGGCGCGACCTTGAGGCGCGCGCCAGGGTCGCCGAACCATTGCGATAGACGCTGAGCGAGGGCATCGGGGACGGCATCGCCCTCGCTGGTCCAGGCAACCACCCCGTCTGGCCTCACGAGCAGGGCGCTCAGGCCGAGTCGATCCCTGGTGTCGCTGGCGATGTACGCGACGCTGTCTTCCCACTGAGTCGCCCGTGCGCGAAGCGGTGTGCGCGCGTCGAAATCCAGCAGCAGCCCCTTGCCCGTTTTGAGGTGTTCGCCCAGACGTGTTCCATCTGCCAGTTCGATATCGGGCGCACTGCGGCCGACGAGTGGATGGTCGTCGCCAAGGTCATAGCGCAGCGACACGCCCCACACCCGCTCGGCGAAGTACGTCGCACCATCACGCGTGTCGATCAGGTCGCGAACGATGGCTTCGAGCGCACGTGAACTCCGGCTCGGACGCATCAGCCCAACCTGGGCGCGCGACCAGTCCAGGACCTRCGCGCCCACCGGATGCCGTTCCGTCATATACGTGTCCAGCAGGCCCTCCGGCGCGTCGCCACGGATCGTCGCTGCCAGCTTCCAACCGAGATTCATCGCGTCACCGAGGCCGAGATTGAGACCCTGGCCGCCCAGTGGCGAGTGAATGTGCGCTGCGTCGCCGGCGAGCAACACCCGCCCACGGCGATAGTCGGTCGTCTGGTAGGCGCGATCGGTCCATGTCGTGGCGAGTCGAAGTGCTGTCAGCGTGACATCTGTGCCCGAGACGCGACGGAGCACCGCCTGGACGTGTTCGAGCGTGATCGGGTGCATCCGGTGAGACGCGCCGCCATCGAACTCGACCATACCGATGGTTCCGGGTGGCCCGTAGGTGTACATGCCCGTCGGTGTGTAGTGGCGCCCGGCCCGAAGCGGATTCGGCTCGGCGATATCGACATCGACGGAGTATCCCGTGAATTCGGGGTCGGTGCCGACAAAGGCGAAGCCGGCGGCCTTGCGCAATGTGCTTCGGCCGCCGTCGCAGCCGACGAGCCAGCGTCCGCGAAACACCTCGCCGCCCGCGCGGACGAGTACGGTTTCGGCGTCTTGCTCGAGGCCCTCGACACCCAGGCCGCGCCGGATCGTGGCGCCCATCGCGTTCGCGCGTGCCTCAAGCGTCCGTTCGAGGGACTCCATATCGACCATCATGCTCGTGCCGACAGTGCCGGACAGACGCCACGGCCAGCGCGAGCGGTCGATCTTGTCCTCGTAGAACTGGATGCCGGCAAAGTGACCACCGGGGCGTCGCGGCTGGCCCAGCCAATGCGCTGCACCCGACGCGCCAGGCCGGGCGCTGTCATTCGACGGCTGGCCTGCCGCGATGTCGTCCAGCAGGCCGCGACGGTAGAACCCGTCGATCGAGGGGGCGGAGAGTCCGCGCATCCCGAAGGGGAGGCGCTTCAAGGGGGAGCGCGGGTCGTCCTGCGGCTCCAGCACCAGCACGGACAGCCCTGCGAGCCGCAATTCGCAGGCCAGGAACAGGCCGACCGGGCCCGCGCCGGCCACCACTACGTCGTAGATCAAGCGATATCCTCAGGTAAGCGGCCGGAGACACTCTGGCCCTAAAAAGTTACACTGAGTGTAAGTTTCTACAGGGCGAATGGCCTGATGTCAAAACCGGACGGGCTTCGGAACCAGAAAAAGGCGGAGACGCGACAGGCGATTTCCAACGTCGCCACGCGCCTGTTCGTCGAGCGCGGTTTCGAGAATGTCTCGGTGGCTGAGGTCGCACGCGAGGCGGGGGTCGCCCGTAAAACGGTGTTCAATTACTTCCTGCGCAAGGAGGACCTGATCTTCGATCGCGAGGAGGAAGTCCGAACGCTGGTGCGCGACGCGATCGTGAACCGGGGGAGCCAGTCGCCTGTCCACGCATTCCAGGCGCTGATGCGAACGCTGGCAGTCACCGGACACCCGATATTCCATATGTCCGCCCGGCCGATCCAGTTCTGGCGCACGGTGGTGGAGAGCCCCGCACTGACGACGTACGCGCGGGAACTTCAGGTAACGCTGGCCAATGATCTGGGCGAAATGCTGGCCGACGCGGTACACCGCCCGCATGCCGATCCCGATGCGCGCCTCGCCGCGGCGATGCTCGTCTCGGCGCTCGTGGTGGCATACGGCGACGCACTCCGCGCGTTTCGTGAGCAGCAGGATCCGGAAGCCGCCTTCGTAAGCGTGATGGAGCGGGGCTTCGTTGGCGTGAACGCCACGGTCGTCGGGACGCCGTATGCATGAGGCGAGGGGCCGGCGACGTGTCGAATGCAGGGCCGCTCGTTCGACGAGGTAGTGAAGGCAACGCAACCCAATGGCCCGAAGGCCGCTTCAGGAGACGCTAAAGATGACCATCACCATTACGGCCTTTGAACGCTCACCCGACGGCGGCAAGGGCCTCGCACGTGATACGCGCGTTCGCTGGGCGCTGGAAGAAGTCGGCCAACCCTATGTGGTTCGCCCGCTTTCGATGCAGGCGATGAAAGACGTCGCGCATCGGTGCCTGAATCCTTTTGGCCAGATCCCGACCTATGAAGAGGGCGATCTCTGCTTGTTCGAGAGCGGCGCGATCGTCTTCCACATCGCCGAGCGGTATGCGGGCCTCTTACCGGCAGAGGCGAATGCACGGTCCCGGGCGATCATGTGGATGTTTGCCGCGCTCAATTCCGTGGAGCCCGCGATTCTCGAAATCGTCGTCGTCAAGTTTGCGGAGGGCGACAAACCCTGGGCAAGCGAACGGATGCCTCTCGTCTTCGATCGCATTCGCCAACGGCTTCGGCCGCTGTCCGCCCGTTTGGGCGAGGCGGAGTGGCTCGATGGCGCCTTCAGCGCGGGCGACCTGATCATGGTGTCCGTACTGCTGAGGTTGAGACTCTCGGGCGTCCTCGACGAGTTTCCGAACCTCGCTGCTTATGTCGCCCGCGGCGAAGCACGGCCGGCTTACCAGCGCGCTTTCCTGGCCCAGTTAGCGCAAGCGACGGGTAACCCGGCTGCCGTCTGACTGGCTTGTCGTCGTGCGCCGGGAAGCCCAGTAGCTGTCCAGGGCCAGGGGGCCGGCCCCGCCGAAGCACAGAGCCAACAGGCCCGCGGCATAGAGCAGGTCGGTCTCATAGCCGGGCTGCCCGAAATGGGCGCCCGACGCGTCATAGGACAGCAACTTGATGGAACTGAATCCATTGGGCAGATGCACGGTCAACGTCGCGACAAGCAGCACGGCCAGCATGGAGAGTGTCGCCACGGGAACGAAGGCGCCCAGCAGGATCAACAGGCCACCCATGACTTCAACCGCTATCGTGGCCCACCCCAGCAAGTCGGCGTAAGGCATGCCCATCGCATGCAGAATCGCTATGAAGGCATCCGGCCCGCGGATGAGCTTCGCGAAACCGTGTTGCATGAAGCCAAGGCCGACCATCAGCCGTAACGGTACGGCGTACCAGCCTTGGGCGACGGGCAGGGGCGCGATGGCCCACCGC
>NZ_JBFUJE010000270.1:0-5352 GCF_056401535.1 Luteibacter sp. P4_E6
CGACATGGAACGCGAGGTAGGGGAACCCGACGTTGTGATTTACAACGCCAGTTCGCGCGTTCCAGGTCCGCTCTCGAGCGTCGATCCCTCGGAGGTCGAGAAAGCCATTGCTATAACCATGTTCGGCGCGTTCCTGGCCGCCCAGCAGGCCGCCAGGCGAATGGAGCCCAAAGGGCATGGAGCGATCTTCTTTACCGGCGCGAGTGCGGGTATGAAGGGCTTCGCCCAATCGGCGGCGTTTGCAATGGGTAAGTTCGGACTGCGCGGGCTCGCTCAGAGCGCTGCGAGAGAGTTGGGACCGAAAGGGATACACGTCGCGCACTTCAACATCGACGGAGGCGTCCGCTCACCGCACCGACCGGATCCGAGCGGTCAGCCTGACAGCACGCTCGATCCTGACGCCATCGCCCAGACTTATATCGATGTCCTTGCGCAGCCGAGAAATGCCTGGTCACACGAAATCGACCTCCGGCCGTGGACCGAACGTTTCTAGACGTTGCCGTGCTGTCCGCCACCTGACTTTGAAAATACCTGAATGACCCCTGCGGTGGGTTGGCTCAGCTGCTCCTGTGCGAAGCGCACAAAAGCAAGCGTGGCATCACTCACCGCGCGCGCCGACATCGTCAGGGCGTGAACCGGAATAGGGTCCGGTTCCACCGCTTCATGGACCCTTGCCAGGCGACCGCTCCGGATATCGTCCTCGCATAGGCAGGYCGGTAGACGGGCAAACCCGAGCCCGGCACGGACCGAGGCGAGGAGCAGATCCGTATCGCTGGTTACCAGCCTCGCTTCGCTTTGCCTGCCTGGCCGAAAGAGAAGGCTCGCGGGGGCACTTGGCCCTGCGTACGCAAGAACGTCGCTATCCGCGATGCGTTCCGCGTTGGGTGGCGTTCCCAGCCGCCCAAGAAGCTCGGGCACCGCGACCGTCACGACAGGTATATGGGCCAGCGATCGCGCGACAACGTCCGTGCTGTCGGGCAGGCTGTMATGTACCCCCAGGATGACGTCCGCCTGTTGCCGGATGAGCGGCTCGACCTCGCCGGTGCCTGTCGTCAACCACACGCGCACCCGGGGATGAACCGCGGAAAACTTCGGCAGGATCGTCGACATCAGGGGCATCAGCAGGCTGTGCGCATGGACTCTTACGAACCTGTTTTCCACGTCGGCGCGCGTGGCCGTTTGCTCCGCGGCCCTCGCGGATTCACACATCGCGGAGGCGTGTCGGTAGACGGCCTCTCCCGTGGATGTGACTGAGAAGCGGCGCGCGTTCCGGTGCAACAGCTGCACGCCCAGTCGCCGTTCCAGCGCAATGATCCGGCGGCTCAGCAGGGATCGCGTCGTTTTGAGCTGGTCTGCGGCCACCGAAAAGCTTCCGGCCTCGATCACCTGCACGAGGAGGAACAGGTCTGCCATGTTGTTCGTTCGCTTCATGCTCGTGAGGACGTGCGATAGATGCGCAACGTTAGGACGATGGCAGGACGGTCACCTTTGATYGAGGGGGGCAGACCTTTGCACGGGGGCAAAATCGGCAGATCCGTCTATACTCTCGCCGAAGGGGACTTGATACGACTGTCAGCAGCAAGGTGGGGCTTTGCTTGTACACGTCTGATTCGCCACACATCATGGTTGTCGACGACCGACCCGAGGAGATCGGTGCGCTCGTTGTAGCGCTGCGCGCGGAAGGCTGGCGGGTAAGCATCGTCACAAACGCCGGTCAGGGCGTCCGGCGGGCGGAGTTGATCGCGCCAGACCTCATCTTGCTCGATGTGCGGATGCCGGAGATGGACGGCTTTGTCGTCAGTCGGCTTCTGCAGGAAGTGCCGCAGTTGAAGCACACGCCGATGGTCTTCCTGACCGCGGCGAACAGCCTCGAGGAACGCCTCGAAGGGCTTAGCCATGGCGGCGTCGATTACATTCTCAAAGACTGCAACCCGGCTGAACTGGTGGCGCGGGTGCGCATCCACCTGAGGCTCGCGCCCCGGCCCGCCGTCCCATCCTTCGATCCGGTCTCTGCCGGTTCGCTGCCGCCGGATGAGGTGATCCTGCAAGCTGCCATGCGGCTTCTCCGCCGGCGTCTTTCGGAACCCCTCACCCTTGACGAGGTTGCCCGGGAAGTGGGGACGTATGACAAGCGTTTATCGGCGATCTTTCGGGAACACCTTGGCACGACGGTTTTTGCGTGGCTGCGGGAGGAGCGGATCCAGCGGAGTCGGCGCTTGCTTGCGGAGACCTCGTTGAGCATGCAGGAAATCGCCCTGGAGATCGGCTTTCGGAGCGCTTGCAACTTTACGACCGCCTTCCGGGAACGGTTGGGCGTCCCGCCCACGCAGTATCGGAAGGCGACCCAGGGGGCTACCGGCACGTGCTGAGCTGGGTACAACGGACCGCGTGCGCACTCTGCGTGCTCGCTTATGGCATGCAGGCAGTTGCTGCCGCTCCGTCCCCTCATGTCCAGCTGCCGCTGGTGATTTACGATCAGAACACGGGCCTGTCGAGCCTGTCCGTGGTGCGCCTGCTGGAAGATGAGCGTCATTTTGTCTGGGCGGGAACGGAGCAGGGCCTCTACCGCTTCGACGGCATCGGGTTCAATCCCATGCTCGGAAAGGACGGCTTCCAGACCTCGGAAGTCGTGAGCCTGGCTGAGGACGACGACGGGCATGTGTGGGCGGGAACGAGGGCCGGCCTTCAGTCCCAGGACAATGACGGGCACTTCGCCTGGGTGCGGCCGGACGGCCGGACCATGCTTGTCGATCGCGGCCAGACCCTGGCACCGGACGGGCAGGGCGGCATGCTGGTGGTCAGCGGGCATCATCTGTTTCGTCTGAAGCGGCAGGCGCCGGGTCAGTGGGCGGCGGCCCCATGGCCGGAGGAGAACGCTGGCCACGCCCGGACGTCCCAGGTCGCAGCCGTCTATCACCATGGCGATGCGGTCTGGTTCGGGTGCGACGAGGCGGTGTGTCGCCTGAGCAAGGGCGTCCTGACCCGATTTGGTCCTGCCCAGGGCGTTCCCGCCGATCGATGGGTGGCGTTCCTGGTCGCCCGCGACGGCGCGGTATGGGCGCGTGGCCTGCGCACGGTCCTCGCGCTCGCCRCTGGCGAGGACGTGTTCGTCCCGCACGACATGCCGGGCACGCATGGCGAGGTGGCGGCTACCAGCATTGATCTTGCGCAAGATCGGGAGGGACGAATCCTCACACGCTCGGACACGGGCATCGCGCGCTGGGACGGAACGCGTTGGGAACTGCTGGACACGCTGAACGGGTTGCCCGGCGTGGGGATTTCCGCGCTGATCGCCGATCACGATGGGTCGGTGTGGGCCGGAACGTACGGCCGGGGCGTGCTGTATTGGAGCAACGCCAGCGCCGTCGAAAACTGGACAGCCAACCAGGGGCTCAACGATAGCCTTATCTGGTCCATTACCCGGGCAGGTCCTGACGCGATCTGGGTGGCTGGCGAAAGCGGCGGAGAAATCATCGTGCCGTCCGAGGGACGCGCGCACCGCTGGCCCATGAACCTGCCTCCGCCCGTCCAGGCGCACGCCGTGGTGACGGATACCGCCGGATCCATCTGGTACTTCCTGTTCGATGGTCGGGTGGTCCGATACGAAAGGGAACGGAACCGCACGACGCAGGTCGCCGAACTGCCTTATCTCATCCGCGGCGCACACAGGGACCGGACCGRCCGGCTCTGGGTTTATACGATGGGTGGGCTCTATGAGCTTGACCCTGTGTCGGGGTCCGTCGTGCATGTGGCGCCTGACCTGATTCCTTCAACGATGTGTTCGGACCTCGCAGAGGACAACGCCGGGCGCTTATGGCTCGCCTGCAACTCTGGCTTGTATCGACACAACGAGAGCGGATGGGCGCGTGTTCGCGTTGTTCCGAACGAATCGCTCGGAGGCTACGAAAACGTGGCAGCTTCGTCAGACGGGCGCCTCTGGCTCAGTGCGTTGCAGCCTGGGCTTCTGACGGGGCGTGCCGGCGATCTGGACTCCCTCACCATGGAGCCTGTCGACGACCCACTTCTGGCTGCGACGCGATTTTATTTTCTGCGCACCGATGGACAGGGCCGTGTCTGGGCCGGTGGCGGCAAGGGCGTGGATGTCCTTGCGGATGGGCTGTGGACGCGTCTATCCAGCCGGGACGGTCTGCTGTGGGATGAAACCAACCACGGCGCGTTCTTCGCGGATGCGGACGGCTCGGTCTGGATTGGGACGCCGGTCGGGTTGACCCACATACTCAAGCCCGCTGACCTGCTCGCGCCTCGAACCATGACGCCTCGGCTTTTTCCGGCTCGCTACGGGGCCCGTGCCGTGGCGTCGGAAGCACTGCCTTACGACAGCGGCGCACCCTTGAATATCGCCTTTGGCGTATCGGGAAACAGCGCGGGGCATCCCGTGCACTTTCGCTACCGCCTCCACCCCCTGGACCGCGACTGGGTTGACACCAGCCAAAGAGAGGTCCGCTACGCATCGCTTCCCTGGGGCCATTACCGTTTTGAAGTCCAGGTGGTGGATGAAAACCGGCGTGCGAATTCGAGCATCGCGTCGTTCGAGGTCACTATCCAGGCGCCATGGTGGATGACTCCGGGCGCCTTCATCGCCCTCGCGTTGGCGATCGTGGGCCTGGTGGTGGGCGTGTGGCGCTGGCGGACCCATGTGCTCATTGCGCATGCCCGACGGCTCGAAGGCATCGTGGTCGAGCGCACGAAAGAACTGCGCACGCTCCTTCAGGCCCGGCGCCGTTTGCTCGCTCACATCGGGCACGATCTGCGCTCGCCGCTCTCGGCTATCGTGAATGTGGCGCGCCAGTGGCGCGTAGCCGGACGGGAGGTCGACCCCCCGCTGAAGATCGAGCGCCACGCACGCATGCTCATGGAACTGATCGACGAAGTCCTGGAGTTCTCGCGGGGCGAGCTGACGGACGTCCAACTGGAACCGGCCCCTGGCTACCTCTACCGCTTCCTCTATGAGGTGGCGGACGAAGACGCGCTGCTTGCCCGGTCCAGCCATAACCGGCTTCACATACGTATCGATACGGACCTGCCCGCCGTCGTCGAACTCGACTTCCGGCGTTTACGCCAGGTGCTTTCGAACCTGCTGGGCAATGCTGCCAAGTACACCCGAAACGGACAGATCGTATTTACCGTGAAGGGGGGAGCCCATGAAGCCGGTACATCGTGTCGCCTGAGCTTCGCCGTCGAGGATACGGGCATTGGTCTGGGAGACTCGGGTGCGGAGACCCTCCTGGAACCCTTCGTTCGGGGCACCAACATCGACGATGCGCCTGGGACCGGACTGGGCCTTGCCATCGTGGCGCAGCTCCTGGCTCGCATGGGGTCTCGGCTTGAAGC
>NZ_JBFUJE010000271.1:0-5334 GCF_056401535.1 Luteibacter sp. P4_E6
ACGGATATCCGTCTCAGCTTCGATTTCTCGCGCAACGTGGTCGGCGCGACACGCGACGTGCAGGCGGCAATCAATGCCGCTCGTGGCGACTTGCCCTCCGACATGCCGGGCAGCCCGACGTACCGCGCGGTCAGTTCCGCCGATGCCCCGGTGCTCGTGCTCAGCCTGACCTCGCGCGATGCGAGCCCGGGACAGATGTATGCGGTCGCCTCGACGACCTTCAGCCAGATGCTGGCGCAGGTGGACGGCGTGGGCGAGGTGGATCTCGTCGGCAGTTCGGTGCCGGCTGTCCGCATCGATCTGGACCCCACGGCGATGAACCAGCGCGGGGTGGGCTTCGAGCAGTTGCGCCACGCAGTCGCCGCGGCCGTCTCGAGCCAGGCCTCCGGGGCCTTGGACATCGGCGATCGCTACCTGCAGGTGACGACCAATGGCCAGCTCGATACGGCCGAGGCGTTCCGTTCGCTCGTGGTGGCCGGCCGTGACGGTACCGCCGTCTCCCTCGGTGACATCGCCCGCGTCGTCAATACCGTGCGCGATCCCAATAACGCGGCGCTCGCCAACGGTGAACCCGCGGTGCTGGCGCTGGTCCGCCACAAGGCCGGTGCCAACATCATCGAGGTGATCGACGGCATCACGAAGCGTTTGCCCGCGTTGCAGGCGTCGTTGCCCGGCGATATGAAGGTGAGCGTCATCGTCGATCGCGCGACCTCGGTACGCGGCTCCCTGAGCGGTGCCGAGCACACCCTGGCCCTGGCCGTGGTGCTGGTCGTCCTGGTGATGTTGCTGTTCCTGCGCGATGTACGCGCGGCGTTGATCGCCAGCGCGGTGGCGCCGATCTCGTTGCTCGGCGCCATGACGGTGATGTACCTGCTCGGATACAGCCWCGACATTCTCTCCCTGATGGCGCTGACGATCGCGGTGGGCTTCACCGTGGACGATGCCGTCGTGGTGGTGGAGAACATCGCCCGCCACATCGAAGACGGCATGGAGCCCCGCGAGGCCGCGCGGCTCGGTGCGGGCGAGGTCGGCCTTACCGTGCTTTCCATGAGCGCCGTGCTGATCGCGGTGTTCATCCCCTTGCTGCTGATGGGCGGCTACGTCGGCCTGTTCGTGCGCGAGTTCGCGGTCACGCTTGCGGTGGTGATCGTGATTTCCCTGGTGGTATCGCTGACTGTCGTGCCCATGTTGTGCGCGCTGTGGCTGAAGCCGGAAAGCACGCGTCGCGCCCATGGCCGCGTCTTCCAGTGGAGCGAGCGCGCGTTTGCCAGGCTGCAGAAGGCTTATGACGATAGCCTCGTCGTGGCGCTGCGCCGTGCGCCGTTGACCATGCTTTCCCTGCTCGCCGTGTTGTGTCTGAGCGTCGTGCTCTACATCGTGGTGCCCAAGGGTTTCTTCCCGCGCCAGGACACCGGTGAGCTGACGGGCGACTTCGATACCGACGGCAGCGCCTCCTTCCCGGTGGCCAGGGAGAAGCTGGCAAAGTTCCTCGATGTGGTGCGCGCCGACCCCGCCATCGCGAGCGTCGCCGGCTATGCCGAGCACGATTCGGGTTCGCTGTTCGCGACGCTCAAGCCGCTCTCCAAGCGCAACGCCAGCGCCGATGAGGTCGCGGCACGGCTGAACGTACAGCTGGCGAGGCTGTCCGGTGGCACCTTCACCGTGACCTCGGTGCAGAACATCCGCGTTGGTGGACGTCGCAGTCGCGCGTCGAACGAATACACGATCCAGGCCGATTCGCCGGAGCTGCTGCGAGCATGGGCGCCGCGGATCACCCAGGCTATGGCGACGATCCCCCAGATCAGCAACGTGCACAGTGACAATGGCGGCACCGCGCTGGCGACCTCACTGGACGTGGATCGCGACACCGCGGCGCAGTACGGCATCACCTATGCCCGCGTCGACGGCGTGTTACGCGATGCCTTTGCCGACCGGCGCGCGGCCACGATCTTCTCGCCGTCGGACCAGGTGCCCGTACTCATGGGCGTCGCGCCGGAGCATGCGCAATCGCCGGACGCGTTCAACCAGATCCTGGTGCCGGGCTCCGGCGGCAGCGAAGTGCCGTTGCTGATGCTGGGGCATGTCCGTCAGTTCAACGTGCCGCTGGGCATCTCCCATTACGGGCAGTCGCTGTCGGCGACGATTTCGTTCGACAGGGCGGCGGGCGTCTCGCTGTCCCAGGCGACCCAGGCGATCCAGCGTGCCGTGAATCGCACGGCGATGCCGACGTCGGTGCGCAGTACCTTCGCAGGCTCGGCGGGTGCGGCCCGGCAGGTGGCATCGAGCGAGCCCGCGCTGATCCTCGGCGCCTTCCTGACGCTGTTCATCGTCCTGGGCATCCTTTACGAAAGTTGCTTCCACCCCCTCACCATTCTGTCGACGCTGCCCTCGGCGGCCGTCGGTGCGGTGTTCGCGCTGATCCTGTTCCGTACCGATCTCGACGTCATCGCGTTGATCGGCATCTTCGCCCTCATCGGTATCGTGATGAAGAACGCGATCATGATGGTGGACTTCGCCCTTGCCGCGCAGCGAGGCGAGGGACTGACACCGGCCGAAGCGATCCAGAAAGCGTGCCGTCTGCGTTTCCGCCCTATCCTGATGACCTCGTTGGCGGTCATGGTCGCGGCGGTGCCCCTGGCGATTTCGCGAGGCGACGGCGCGGAAATGCATGCGCCGCTCGGCATCGCGATGGGTGGTGGTCTGGTAGTGAGCCAGTTGTTGACGCTTTACACGACCCCGGTTGTGTACCTTTATCTCGACAGATTCAGCAGGTGGGCAGGACGATGGACGCAGAGTTTCAGGGCCCGGGAAAATGCAGGATGGCCGGCCGGTCGTCAGGGGCCAACGTCATGATGCGCGCCATGCTTGTCGCCGGTGCCGTCGTGCTCATTGCCGCCTGTACCGAGGTCGGCCCGAACTACGTGCGTCCCGCCACGCACTCGCCGGCTGCTTACAAGGAAGCGGCCCCGCAGGACGCCCAGCACGCGACCGTGGCGCCGATTTCCGCCAGGTGGTGGGAAATCTATGACGACGCCACGCTCAACGCGCTGGTGTCGCAGGTGGCGGTGAGCAACCAGTCCCTGGCCGCGGCGGCTGCTCGCGTGCGCCAGGCCCAGGCGCTGATCCAGGTGGCGAAGGGGGCCGGCGTGCCTTCGGTTACGGCGGGCACGCTCAAGTCCGGCCGCAAGAACGAAAACGATATCGGTATCGGCGTCAGTTGGGAGCTGGACCTGTGGGGTCGGATCCGCCGTGATGTCGAGTCGCACCGCGCGATCGCCGAAGCGAGCAAGGACGACCTCGCCGCTGCCACCCTATCGATGCAGGGCCAGCTCGTGCAGAGCTATTTCGCGCTACGCCAGGACGACGCCACGATCGACCTCCTGCAGCGCTCCGCCGACGCTGCCGAGCAGTGGCACCGGATGGTGGGCAATCAGTACGCCCAGGGTCAGGCGTCAAGCGCCAATGTGGCCGACGCGACGATGAAGTCCAGCTCGGCGCAGCTGCAGCTGGCCGATACGAAGGCCGCGCGCGCCCAGCTCGAACACGCGATCGCGGTGATGCTCGGCAAGGCGCCGGCGGAGTTCTCCCTTGCTCCGGCACCCTTTGTCGCGAACGTGCCGGTGGTACCGACGGGTGTCCCCGCGAGCCTTCTCGAGCGCCGCCCGGATGTCGCCGCCAGTGAGCGCCGCATGGCCGCCGCCAGCGCCCGTATCGGTGTCGCCAAAGCCGAGACCCTGCCTTCGATCAATCTGGCCGCGGGTATCGGCATCCTGAAGGGTCCCACCGGAACGGCGGACATTCGCGCGCCGCTGTTCACCGGCGGTCGCCTGACCGGACAGCTCACCAACGCCGACGAAGCCTATAACGAGGCGGTCGCGAACTATCGGCAGACCGTGCTCGACGCGTTCCGCGAAGTGGAAGACGGCCTCGTGATCACCAGCACCCTGGCGGCTAACGCCGACATTCAGGCCAAGGCAGCCACGGCAGCGACGGAGTCGGACCGGGTCACGCAGAACCAGTACAAGCAAGGTGTCGCGGACTATCCCGCCGTCGTCGATGCCGCGAATGCGGCGCTCGACGCCGGCCGTGGCGAGCAGCAGCTTCGCCTTCGCCGCCTGGATGCCAGCGTGAACCTCATCATGGCCCTGGGTGGCGGTTGGCAGCCGGAGTCCGTGCGCGACCCGAAATCGCCGCGCTGAACCCATTACAAGGGATAGTGGGCGATCAGGGTTTCCAGGCGGGACCGGGTTTCCTTGGCCAGCGGCGCCGGCGTGTCGTAATGGCGCCGGCCCGATAGCGCCTCGGCGACCATTTCGTCGTGGCGCGAACCCATCAGGCCATTGATGGCGGCGAGGAACCGCGACATCCGGTAGGCGTGATCATTCGGACCGAGCGATCGCAGCGTGTCGTAATAGGACACCTGCATGCTGACGATCTTGCGCACCGCATGGAACTGATGGCCGGCGAAGGTGGTGCGAGCCACGGCTTGCTTCAGCGCGCGGATTTCCGATTTCTGCAGGGCGATGAGTCCCGCCTCGCTGTCGATCGGCGTGTGTTCCATCGCATGCTTCACGATCGACCAGACGGGCTTTGACAGCAGCAGTCGCAGCTTGAGGCCATAACGGACGATGCCGCTGCGCCGGCCACTGCGAAACGCATCCTGCAGTTTGCCGAGAGCGCGCGTGGTCAGGTCGAACAGGCGGCTCGACCGGTGACCCCTGCTGTATAGCCGTTGCGCGAAGCGCAGATGCTTGTACCGGGCGCGGATGTGTTTGAACTGAAGGCGTTCGTCGGCGCTGAACCCTTCATTGCGGAGCAGCTTCTCGACCAGTCCCAGCAATTCCTCACGTGTGAAGCCGTCTTCCCAGAACTGCAGGCAGACCGCATAGCACTGTCGCATGGTCTCCTGCGGGCAGGCCAGCACGATGGGGTCGGGCAGGGCGACATGGGCATCGACGATATCGTCCACATCCACGGCGTCGAACAAACGCCGCAGCGTTTCTGCCGGAAATTTCTGCCACGTGGGTCCACCACTGCGGGTCATTGCTGCGCTTCCTCTGGCGTGTACAACGAAAGCGTAGGTCGCTTGCGAGGTGACGAGCCCGCAAGTATTTACCGATTTGCTTTCAGTTTCCAGTCAGAGGAACRCAAATGTGCTCAATGCGGATACTGGGCGACCAGGGTCTCCAGGCGAGACCGGGTTTCGTTGGCCAAAGGTGCAGGCGTGTCGTAGTGCCGGCGGCCCGACAGGGACTCGGCGATGAGCTCGTCGTGTCGGGAACCCATCAGGCCATTGATGGCGGCGAGGAACCGCGACATCCGGTAGGCGTGATC
>NZ_JBFUJE010000272.1:0-5295 GCF_056401535.1 Luteibacter sp. P4_E6
ACTCTACGAATACATTGCTGCCGACGGCCATGCCTTGCCCTTGGTGGCTGTGAGCGGCGTGATGGACAACAAGGGCCAGGCGATCAAGCGCTACGAAGTGAAGGGTGGCGAAGGCGAGTACCAACAGGCCACGCGCCTGACCACGTGGGCCATGCAGCAGGTGGTCAACAGCGGCACCGCTGCCGCCATCGGCAACTCCTCACTGGGCTCGCTCCACGCGGCCGGTAAAACGGGTACCAGCGATAGCCAGCGCGACAGCTGGTTCGCCGGCTTCACGGGCGAGCACCTGGCCGTGATCTGGATGGGCCGCGACGATAACAAGCCAACCGGGCTTTACGGCGCCACCGGCAGCATGCGCGTGTGGCAGGAGTTGTTCCGCAAGCTGCCGACCCGGCCACTACCCACAACCTTGGCCGATGGCCTCGAAATGGCCTGGGTGAACCCGCAGACAGGCAAGCGCACCGACCCCTCCTGCCAGGGCGCCCGGCAGTTCCCGTTCGTGTCCGGTTACGTGCCGGATGCCGAGGAGGGCTGTTTCTGGCAGCAATTCAAGGGTATGTTCGGCGGCGGTGACGCCCAGCCGGCGCCGCCCGTTCCCAGTAATCCTACGGATTGACCCATGCATCGCCTTCGCTTTTGTGCCATCGCCGCCGTCGCGCTCGTCGCCGCCTGCAGCCAGCCCGCCCCGCCGCAGGCTACCCGTCCCAGCAAACCCGCCTACGACATCGTCGCCCAGATCCGCGCTGCGGGTGAGCGCGAGAAGTCGGCGATCGAAGTCGCTCCCTTACGCGATCCTGGCGTGCAGGGCCTGGAAAAGTCCGCCCAGGCGGATGAACAGGCCGGTCGCTACCCGGACGCGGATGCCAAGCTCGTGCAGGCCCTGAAGATGGCGCCCGAGGCGCCGGAACTGATCCAGGACCGCGCTGAAGTGGCCGTCCGCATGCAGGATTTCCCGCTCGCCGAGAAGCTGGCGAAGCAGTCGTTCGAGATGGGCCCGAAGTCGGGCAGCCTCTGCGCGCGCAACTGGCAGACCATTTACGAAATGCGCATGCAGGCGAATGACCAGAGCCAGGCGATGGCAGCTCGGGCTGAAGTGGGGAAATGTCATATTGCGGGGCCCAATCGGTTTTAAGGGATTGGCCTGACCGGGGCCGCCATCGGCGGTTCGCGGCTGCGCCGCGCATGTCTTTATTCGCCGATGAATCGGCTCCTACCGAGCCGGAGCGATCCCCTGCTCGGGTGGTAGGAGCCGATTCATCGGCGATCCGCGCGGCAGCGCGGCCAGCCAGCCTCAGGCGGCCAGCCAGCCTCAGCCCGCGCGAATCGCCCGTCCGTGCTCATGCACGGTATCCACGAGCACCTTCACGTTGTCCGGGTCCACTTCCGGCGTAATCCCGTGACCGAGATTGAACACGTGGCCGGGGTGATTGCCGAACGCATCGAGCACCGCGCGGGCCTCGCGCGCCACGACGTCCGGCGAGGCGCGTAGCACCGACGGGTCGAGGTTACCCTGCAGGGCCACGCGGTCGCCGACGCGACGGCGGGCTTCGCCGATGTCGATCGTCCAGTCGACGCCCAGACCCGTGCAGCCGGTGTCGGCGAGCGCTTCGAGCTGGCCGCTGGCGCCCTTGGAGAACAGGATCACCGGCAGTTCGCGGCTGACCGGATCGGCCTTCAGTGCATCCACCACCTGCGCCATGTAACGCAGGGAGAATTCCCTGAAGGGCGTTGGGCCGAGCAGACCGCCCCAGGTGTCGAAAATCATCAGTGCCTGAGCGCCGGCGTGGGCCTGCGCGATCAGGTAGGCCGCGACGGAGCGGGCGACGGTGTCGAGCAGGTGGTGGGCGAGTGCGGGCTCGTTCCAGGCCAGCGCCTTGACCCGCGCAAAATCCTTCGAGCCTTCGCCTTCCACCATGTAGCAGGCGAGTGTCCACGGGCTGCCGGAGAAGCCGATCAGCGGCACGCGGCCGCCCAGTTCCTTGCGGATCAGGCGGACGGCGTCCATCACGTAGCGAAGCTCGCCATCCATGTCGGGCACGGCGAGTTTTTCGATCGAAGCGGCATCGCGCAACGGGCGCTCGAAGCGCGGGCCTTCGCCTTGCGCGAACGAGAGGCCGAGGCCCATCGCATCGGGAATCGTCAGGATGTCCGAGAACAGGATCGCCGCATCGAGATCGAAGCGCTCGAGTGGCTGCAGGGTGACCTCGCAGGCGTACTCGGGGTTCGTCGCCAGGCCCATGAAACTGCCTGCCTTCGAGCGCGTGGCCCGGTATTCCGGCAGGTAGCGGCCTGCCTGGCGCATCACCCAGATCGGCGTGGTGTCGGTGGTTTCACGGCGAAGCGCGCGGAGAAAACGATCGTTGCGGAGCGTGTCAGCGGCCATGCGCTGACTCCTGGCCCTGGCTGAACATGACTTTGAACCCTTTTTTTATCTGTGCGTCGCGCGCCTTCTCGAAGGCGGCTTGCGCGGCATCGCGCTCGAGGTAGACCTCACGCTTCAGCGTCGTCTTGCCACCCTGGACGCCGCTCTCGCGGTACAGGGTCCAGCCACCGAGGAGATCCTGCTCCAACGTGATCTGGAAAAAGCGGGGCGCTTCCGTCACCGCTTCGGGCATGGTTTGCATGTAGATCCGCATCAAACGATCCGGGCTGGCGCAGGGCCGATCATTGTAGGTGGTCGCCCCGGGGTACGCACGATATGCGTCAATCCAGCACGGCGAGCACATCGGCGTCATGCACGCCGGAAACGATCTCCGCACGGCCGATACCGCGCCAGAGGATCAGGCGCAGCGTGCCCGCGGTGTTCTTCTTGTCCAGGCGCATCAGGTCGAGCAGGCGGCTGGCGGCGTGCTCCCGCGATGGCGTCGTGGGAAGGCCCAGGCCCTCCAGCAGTCGGGTGAGTCGCTGCGTATCGGCGGCGGGCGCCATGCCGAGCTTCTCCGACAAGCGGGCGGCAAGCACCATACCGATCGCCACGCCTTCGCCGTGAAGAATCTCGCTGTAATTACCGGCGGTTTCCAGGGCATGGCCAAAGGTGTGGCCGAGGTTGAGCAGCGCGCGCTCGCCCTGTTCGGTTTCGTCACGGGCTACCACGCCGGCCTTGTAGCGACACTTACGCGCGATGGCCTCGATCAGGATGGCGGGCTCGCGTCGGGCCAGCGCGTCGGCATGGGTTTCCAGCCATTCGAAGAAGGCCGGATCGCCGATGGCGGCACCCTTGACGATTTCCGCCAGACCGGCGCGGTATTCGCGCTGGGGCAGGGTGGCCAGGACATCCACGTCGGCGACGACGGCGCGCGGCTGGTGGAAGGCCCCGGCGAGATTCTTGCCCGCGGGCAGGTTCACGCCCGTCTTGCCGCCGACCGATGAATCGACCATGGCAAGCAGGGTGGTGGGTACCTGGATGAAGTCGATGCCACGCATCCAGCAGGCGGCGGCAAAGCCGGCGAGATCGCCGACCACGCCGCCACCGAGGGCGATGACACAGGCGTCGCGTGTGGCGCCGAGCTCACCGAGCGCTTCGAGGACACGACCGACGTTGGCAAAGGTCTTGTGAGCCTCGCCGTCATCGATCAGGTAGGACGACCAGGTGAGGCCCTCGAGGCCTTTGGCCAGCGCGGAAAGATAGAGCGGCGCGACGGTGGTGTTGCTGACCACCAGCACGTGCCGACCCCGAATCCTCGCACGCCAGCGGGCGCTATCGGCAATGAGGCCAGGGCCGATCCAGACGCTGTAATCGCGTCCGGCGAGTGCGACATCGACGGTTTCCATCAGCTGCGTTTCCAGTGGCGGTCGAGCAGGGCGATTGCCCGCGGGGCGGCATCGTCGACTCCTTCGTGGCGGCCACGAAAGATCAGGTCGGCGATCTCCTCATAAAGGTGATTGCGGTCGTGCGCGAGGTTTTCCAGCCGGCCCCGGCGGTCGCTACCGGCAATCATCGGGCGGATGCGATCGTGCTGCAGACGGTCGAGCTGTTCGTCCACGTCGACGCCGAGCATGAGCACGGTACCCCGGCTCATCAGCGCCTCACGGTTGGCGGGATCGAGCACGGCGCCGGCGCCGGTGGCGAGCACGATGCCGTTGCGCAGACTAAACTCGTCCAGGTGCGCGCACTCGCGCGCCCGGAAACCCGCCTCGCCTTCGCTTTCGAAGATCGCGGGGATCGTCATGCCGCAGCGTGCCTCGATTTCAACGTCGAGGTCGACGAACGTCAGGCCATAGTGCGCCGCAAGGCGCTGTCCGATCGTGGTCTTGCCGGCCCCCGTGGGGCCGACCAGGAACAGGTTGGGCGAAGGATTCATCACACCCATGCTAGCAATAAGCCATCCGCAGAAGAACGAGACCGTGCTGATCGCCGGCGCCGGCGACGTCGGCAGCCGCGTGGCCCGGCGCCTCGTGGCGCAGGGAAAACAGGTGTTTGCGCTGCGCCGTGGCCAGATGCCACCCGATCCGGCGATTCGTTGGCTGCGCGGCGACCTCACCCGTCCGGACACCTTGCGTGGCCTTCCGAAGGTCGACGCGGTGGTCTTCGCGCCGACGCCGGATGCACGCGATGAGGCGGCGTATCGCGCCGTGTTCCTCGATGGGCTCCGCCATCTGGTCGAAGCGCTGCCGGCGCCGCCCGGTCGCACGCTCTTCGTCTCTTCGACCGCCGTCTACGGTGAGCACGCCGGCGACTGGGTCGACGAAACGACGCCGACGGATCCGCCAGGCTTCAACGGACGTGTGCTGGTCGAGGCCGAGCAGTGGCTGGCATCGCGTGATCTGGGCGGGATGTCATTGCGGCTCGCCGGGCTTTACGGCCCCGGCCGCACGCAATTGCTCGACCGGCTTCGCGAAGGCAAAGTTTCCGTGCCGCGCGGTCGCAGCGTCTTCGCCAATCGGATTCACGTGGACGACGCGGCTGCGGCGATTGCGCATCTACTGTCGCTGGATGCGCCCGAGTCGCTGTACGTCGGCGTCGACGATACGCCGCTGCCTGTCGATGAACTCTATGACTACCTCGCCGGCCTGCTCGGCGCGGCACCTCCCCCCGAGGGGCCATCCGCCCCAGGTGTCGGCAACAAGCGCATGTCGAATGCGCGCCTTCGCGCGTCGGGGTTCCAGTGCCGCTGGCCGGATGCGCGGATGGGGTATGCCGCGCTTATTTGATGTTGGGCATTTGAAAGGATTGCCGCTTCGCGACGCATGTCTTAGCGGCGTTTGCCGCCTCACGCTCGTGCTGTCGTTGGAGTCGCGGTCGGGTTGGCCCTTGGGGCCGCGGCGCGGCTCTTCGAGACGGGCCGTAGGTGGCGC
>NZ_JBFUJE010000273.1:0-5233 GCF_056401535.1 Luteibacter sp. P4_E6
CCTGGGCGTCTCGCGGGGAGACCTTGGTGCCCACCCTCGCGGCTCAGACACGTCCTCCGCGTTCGAGAAGGAAAGGCCGCTCCGCGGCCCATGTACCTACTGGCCTACGGCCGCGCAGTGGCCTCTCCGGTACGAAACGCGGAGGACGTGTCTGAGCAGCGAGGGTGGGCACCGAAGGCTCTGCACCGCTACGTCAGGCTCTGCGCCGCTACGTCCGCGCCCGCCGCAGCGTGAGCTTTAACGCTTCAAAGACCGTGGATCCCCGCCCGACCCCGCAGGATCGCATCCAGCACGTCGGGCGCCACGTCGAATGAATCGAAGTACAGCCGGTCTTCCGGCAGGTTCGCATCGATGAAGAGCTGGCGTCCGGCGGCGACCATCGCGGGGGGACCGCTCATATAGAGGTCGAACGCGGCGAGGTCCGGAAAGTCTTCCAGCAGGGCCTCATGAATTAGGCCTTCGCGAAGCCCGCTAGCGCGGGCCGCCTCGGGATCGGATAACACCGGCGTAAAGGTGATCGTCGGCGTGTCCGCCGCCCAGCCGCGCGCGAGGTCGGCGAGATAAAGGTCCTCGGCGATCCGCGCACCCCAGTAAATGTGCATCGGCCGACGCGTCCCGAGTGCGATGAAGTGCTCGACGATCGCCTTCACCGGTGCAAAGCCGGTACCGCCAGCCATGAACAGCATGGGTCGCTCGGAATCCTCGCGCGGCACGAAGGTGCCCAGCGGCACCTCGATGGTCAGCCGATCGCCGACCTTCAACGATTCATACACCCAGGAAGTGAAGCCACCGCCGGGCACATGGCGTACGTGAAGCTCGATCGTTCCGTCGGCGAGCGGGCCGCTGGCGATCGAGAACGGCCGATGCTTGCCATCCTCGAGAATCACGTCGAGGTACTGACCCGGCAGCCAGTTCAGCCGATCGTCGCCAAGCGGCTTCAGCCAGATACCTACTACGTCCGGTGCAAGCATGCGTCGCTCGACGACGACGGTCTCGGCACGACGGTGCGGGATGTCTTCCACCGACGCGATCTCGCGCGCCTGGATGGCGATGTCACCGCAGGGAACGGCCTGGCAGAGCAGGATCGCGTGACGCAT
Source organism: Luteibacter sp. P4_E6 (assembly GCF_056401535.1). Taxonomy (NCBI): domain Bacteria; kingdom Pseudomonadati; phylum Pseudomonadota; class Gammaproteobacteria; order Lysobacterales; family Rhodanobacteraceae; genus Luteibacter; species Luteibacter sp. P4_E6. The sequence goes on from NZ_JBFUJE010000273.1 coordinate 1,098, forward strand.
GCGTGCCGGACCGGAAAGGGCCGTTGGCGGATTGCGCGGGTACGAGCATTCACCCTCGACGAGGGTGGCCTTGCAGCTTCCGCACACGCCGCCTCGGCACGAATACGGGAGGGCGATTCCCGCGCGCTGGGCGGCTTCGAGCACGGTTTCGTCGGCAGCGGCGTCGAATCGCTTGCCGGACGATGTCAGGGTTACGGTGGGCACCCGCGCATTGTAGGACAATGGCGGCTTGTTCATTACACGATGCCTGCCCATGGCCATCTGGAAGCAACCCATCGACTTCGCGCGGATCAACGGCTGGAGCCGGGGCACGATGATGGAGACGCTCGACATACGCTTCGTCGACGCGGGTGACGACTGGATTCGCGGCACCATGCCCGTCGACCACCGCACGCAGCAGCCGTTCGGGCTGCTTCATGGCGGCGCGTCCGTGGTGCTGGCCGAGACGCTGGGCAGCACCGCCGCCCTGCTCACGCTCGACGTGGAGAGGGAAATCGCCGTCGGCCTGGATATCAATGCGAACCACCTCCGTGGCGTACGCAGTGGCCTGGTCACCGGCACGGCAAAAGCCATTCACCTGGGGCGCACCACCCAGGTATGGGAAATTCGCATCGAAGAGGAAACCGGCAAGCTGGTCTGCCTGTCGCGGCTGACCATGGCGGTGATTCCATCGCCGGGCGGCGCCCCGGGAAATCTTCGCTCGTGAGTGAAGGTGCGCCGTATGCGGCGCTGTCGCCAGACGTGGTGCTCGCCGCGGTGGATGCCGCCGGATCGTGGAGCGACGGCCGCCTGCTGACCCTTAACAGCTACGAGAATCGTGTTTTCCAGGTGGGACTCGAGGAAGGCGGTTTCGTCGTCGCCAAGTTCTACCGCCCTGGCCGATGGACGGATGCGGCGATCGCGGAAGAGCATGCCTTCGCCCTCGAACTGGCCGCCGCCGAGCTGCCGATGGTGGCGCCCCTCGCGTTCGAGGGCCAGACATTGCTGCGCCACGCCGGCTACCGTTATGCGATCTACCCGCGACGTGGCGGACGGGCGCCTTCGCTGGAATCGGCGGACCAGCTGGAATGGCTGGGCCGGCTGCTGGCACGCATGCACGCCGTGGGAGCGCGCGGCCACTTCCAGGCTCGCGGCACCCTGGACCGGCCGACGATGATCGAAGCGCCCATGCGCGCGACACTCGGCTCCGCCTTGCTGCCGGCGCACCTGTTCGACGCCTACCGTTTCGCGGCGGGCCGTGTCGATACCGCCGTCGCGGACCGCATCGAGGCCGTCGGCCCGGTGCACCGCATTCGCCTTCACGGTGACTGCCATCCCGGCAACGTTCTGTGGACCGATGCGGGTCCGCATTTCGTCGACCTCGACGACGCCCGTACCGGCCCTGCCGTGCAGGACCTTTGGATGCTCGCCGGTGACGACGCCATGATGAAAGCCCTGCTCGAGGGCTACGGACAGTTCCGCGATTTCGATCCCACCGAACTGGCCCTGATTCCCGTGCTGCGTGCGATGCGCCAGGTCCACTACGCCGGATGGATCGCCGAACGCTGGCACGATCCCGCCTTCCCCGCCGCCTTCCCCTTCGCCGCCGAAGCGCGTTGGTGGGAACAGCACATCGCCGATCTCCACGAGATCGCCGACGACCTCTAATCCACGGAGAACCCATGCATTCTTTTTTCACCCGCGTCATCGCCGTTTTTGAGATCGCCGGCGGCCTGTTCGGCCTCGTCCACCAGTTCGATCGCCTCCTTGGCGGACGCTTCAGCGGCCTGGACGCCATCGTCGCCGTGCTCGGCGTACTGCTGTTCGCCTTCATGCTCGTCGCCGGCATCCTGCTGGCCAGCAACGATGGTCGCGGCACGCAAATGTCGATCTGGGCGCAATTCCTCCAGGCGCCCCTGATCGCGACGCCCGTCTTCAGTTACGCGCTGTCGAGCGGCGCCTTCGTCAACCTCTTCATCACCCTGCAGCGTGCCCCGCGGTTGGGTTTCGACTGGTCTATCGCGACACATGGCTGGCAGCTCGCCCTCGGTGGACCGTCGCCGGCGCATCTGGGCATCAACCTGCTGGCCCTGGTTTCCTGGCTGATCCTGCGCTTCGGTCGCTAAGCCCCGGTATCATGGCGGGATGAACAGTCCTGCCACGCCCACCATCCGCCTGAAAACCGACCGCGTCCCCGGCCACCCGTGGGTATGGTCGGCCCAGATCGTCAAGCCCGAAGAACGCCTGCCGCCCGGGAGCGTCGTCGACGTGCTCGATGGGAAGGGCCGTTTTGTCGGGCGCGGATTCTGGAATGGCCATGCGCGCGTGGCACTGCGCCTGCTCACCACCGACGCCGACCAGGCCATCGACGCCGGCTGGATCGCTTCGCGGATTGCCAAGGCCGTGGAACTCCGTCGCGACCTGCTCCGCCTGGACGAGGTGAGCGACGCCTGGCGCGTGGTCCACAGCGAAGGCGACGGCCTCTCCGGCCTGGTCGTGGATCGTTACGCGAACCATCTCGTGGTGGAGTACTTTGCCGCCGGCATGTGGCGCTTCCGCGAGGCCATTCACGCGGAATTGCAACGCCACTTCCCCGGCGCGTCGCTTTACTGGTTCGCCGAAGATCACGTGCAGCGGCAGGAGTCGTTCGATGTCCGCTCCAACGACGCGCCTGCCGCCGTCGACGTGCACGAGCACGGGCTAGCCTTCCATGCCGCACCCGGCCTCGGCCACAAGACCGGCTTCTTCGCCGACCAGCGCGACAACCGTCGCCGCTTTGCCCAGCTGGCGCGCGGGCGCCGCGTGCTCGACCTCTGCTGCAATGCCGGCGGCTTTGCGGTACACGCCATGAAGGCGGGCGCGCGGGAGGCCATCGGCGTCGACGCCGATGCGGCCATCCTCGACGTCGCCCGTGAAAATGCCCGGCTGAACAGCGTCGAGGCGACGTTCGAACAGGGCGACGTTTTCGAGTGGTTGCGCGCTGCCATTGCCCGCGGCGACACCTGGGACGCTGTCGTGCTCGACCCGCCCAAGCTCACGCGCGACCGCAACCAGGTGGTCAACGCACTAAAGAAGTACTTCGCCATGAACCGCACGGCGCTCGACGTGATCGCCCCCGGCGGGATCCTCCTGACCTGCTCGTGCACGGGTCTTGTCGGCGAGGACGACTTCATCGAAATGATCCGCCGTGTCGCCCTCAATGCGGGCCGCAACATCCAGATCCTTCATGTGGACGGGGCCGGCGCAGACCACCCGGTGGCGAGTAACGTCCCCGAGAACCGCTACCTCAAGGCGGTTTACTGCCGCGTCGACTGACGCCGCGTTCACCGTGTCTTGATCGCTGGCCGGCACACACTGCCGGCCATGTCCAGGAAGCCGCCCGACGACGCCCTTGTGGTGCCGGATGTCGAACAGGCCCACGCGAAAGCGGCGGGCCTGGTCTATGTGTGCGACACCGACACCGGCATCACGCGACGCAAGCGCGGGCGGGCCTTCCAGTACATGGATGTCGAGGGCAAGCGGATAACCGATGAGGACGTGCTGACGCGCATACGCGCCCTGGCCATTCCGCCAGCCTATACGAAGGTATGGATCTGCCCCAACGAGCGAGGCCATCTCCAGGCGACAGGTCGTGACGCCCGGTTGCGCAAACAGTACCGGTACCACGCGAAGTGGCGGCATGTGCGCGATTGCGACAAGTTCGAGCGGATCCTGGAGTTCGGCGAAGCGCTCCCCCACCTGCGTCGTCGTCTGCGCAAGGACCTCAGCCTGCCCGGCCTGCCGCGCGACAAGGTGCTGGCACTCGTGGTGAGCCTGTTGGAAGAGACCATGATCCGCGTAGGTAACGACACCTACGCCAAACAGAACAACTCCTTCGGCCTGACCACCCTGCGCTCGCGCCATGTCGCCGCGCGCAAGGACCGGATCGAGTTCCACTTTCGTGGCAAGAGCGGCCAGTGGCGCGATGTCACGCTCGACGACCGCAAACTCGTCAAAGCCGTGCGCAAAGTCCAGGAGCTTCCCGGTCAACGACTGTTCCAGTATCTGGACGACGAAGGACAACGCCAGCCCATCGATTCCGGCATGGTGAACGATTACCTGCGGGAAGTGACCGGCGGCGAGTTCACGGCGAAGGACTTCCGCACCTGGGGCGGCAC
>NZ_JBFUJE010000274.1:0-5228 GCF_056401535.1 Luteibacter sp. P4_E6
CTCTGTGGGAGCCGATTCATCGGCGATGCTGTCCCGTCAGACCACCGGCTCCAGCCTAAACGCCGGCTGCACCATCGGATCCACCAGCCAGTGGTCCGCCAGCAGGAAGGCGAACAAGACCATCAGGTACACGATGGAATAGTTGAACATTTTCATCGCAAACAGCTCGTCCGGCGGGTTGAGCATGCGGATGGCGTACCAGAGGAAGCCCGCGCCGAGGATCACCGCGCCGAACAGGTAAATGAGCCCGCTCATGCCGGTGAAGAAAGGCAGCAACGTCACCACGCAAAGCAGGATCGTATAAAACAGGATGTGCCAGCGCGTGTAGACCACGCCATGGGTCACCGGCAGCATCGGCACCTGCGCACGCGAGTAGTCATCGACGCGGAAGATCGCCAGGGCCCAGAAGTGCGGCGGCGTCCAGACGAAAATGATGAGCAACAGCTGCAACGCATACGGATGCAGCGAACCGGTCACCGCCGTCCAGCCGAGCATGGGCGGCGCCGCACCAGCGAGACCACCGATCACGATGTTCTGCGGTGTCGCACGTTTGAGGTACGCCGTGTAGATCACCGCGTAGCCGATCAGCGAGAAGAAGGTCAGCACGGCGGTGAGCATGTTCACCAGGAACACGAGCACCAGCATCGACACGATGCCGAGCGACATCGCGAAGATGAACACCTGCATCGGCGTGAGCTGCCCCGTCGCAAGGGGACGGTGCGAGGTGCGCGCCATCAGCTTGTCGATGCGCTGGTCGATGAGGTGATTGAACGCCGCCGCCGAAGCCGATGCCAGCCAGATGCCGAGCGTACCGAAGACCGCCGCATGCCAGGTCGGCAACACGCGCTGGCCGGAGGCATCGACGGCGAGGAACATGCCGATAACCGCACAGAAAACCAGCAGCGCGACGACGCGCGGCTTGGTCAGTTCGTAGTATTGGGCGATCTTGCTCACAGGGACTCCGTCGTCGCAGGCAGGCGCTGCGTGCTGGCCAGGGCCGCGAGCAGGGTGAAGAGAAGCAGGGCCGCCACGCCATTGTGCGCCGTCGCCACGGGCAGCGGCAGTCCGAGGTGGACATTGCCGACACCAAGAAGGACTTGCGCGATCAGAACCACGCCGACCGCGATACCGATCCTGCGCAGACCGGCGCGCGCCAGCTTGTGCGAGAGCCACGCCAGGTAACAGAACGTCACCAGCGCACCGATGCGATGCGCGAGCTGGATCGAACTGCGTGCCGCCATATCGAGCACACCGCCTTCATAGTTCACGCCGATGCCGCGCCAGAGTACGAAGGCCTGTGGAAAATCGGTCTGCGGCCACCACTGGCCGAGGCACTTCGGAAAATCCGTGCCGCAGGCGAGCGCCGCGTAGTTCGAGCTCGTCCATCCGCCCAGGGCGATCTGGCAGACCAGCACGACGATGCCGATCGCGATGGGCGCACGCAGTGCGGCGAAGCGGTCGTCCGGCGTTCCTACGCGCCACCAGCGCAGCGCAGCCCACGCTAGCAAGGCGAACGTAGCAAGGCCCCCGAGCAGATGGCCCATCACCACGATCGGCTTCAGCAACAGGGTCACCGTCCACATGCCGAGCATGGCCTGGAAGATGATCACCGCCAGCGCCGCGATGCCGATCTTCCACGCACCCGGTCGGTCGAGCGTTGCTGCGGCGATCAGCGGCAAGGCAATCGCGAAAGCGGAAAGGAACGAGGAGACGACATGCTCGCCGCGCATGTACATCACGACGCCCACCACGGCGAACGCGGCGGCGAGCAGTACCGCGACCACCGCCACGCGTCGGCGCCAGGCCGAGATCAGCGCGATGGCCAGCACCATGAAGCCCAGGCCACCGGCGAGGAAACGATGGACCTGCTCTCGCCAGGCCTTGTGCGTTTCGTAGGGGCGATCCGGGAACGCTTCGTTCGCCTGCGCGATGTCCTGCGCGTGGCCGGGCCACGAGGCCTTGCCGTAGCAGGTCGGCCAATCCGGACAGGAAAGCCCGGCATTGGAAAGACGGACGAAGGCGCCGAACATCACGATGCAGAAGGCGAACAGTGCAGCGAGAAGCCCGAGCGTGCGCAGGATTTTCACGGTACGCGGCGGCATCAGCGGATCACCTTCTGCATGTCCTTGCGTAGGCCGCTCGGGTCGAAACCGGCGGGATAGTAAGACAACGCTGTGCCGTTGGACTCGATAAGCACGGCGGAGACACTGTCCGGCTCGGTCGAACGGAATTCTCCGAAGGCATCGGCGATATCACCGCCCACCTTCCAGGAAGGCATGACGCCATCGGCACCCGGCGCGGTCGGCGGCGTTCCCAGATAGAGCAGGCGCAGGCGATCCGCATTGGCGTTGAGCACGATGCGCGCGTTGCGCATCAGCGCCAGGGTCTGCAGGCAATGGTCGGCGCAGCCGGGACCCGGCAAGGCGATCAGGGTCAGGCGCGGCTCACTGTCTCGCCACACCCAGGGCTTGCCGTTCACGTCGATACGCACATCGTTGACGCTGCGCTGAGGCACGATGGGCCGGCCGTTGCCCTTCCCTTCCGGCTGCCAGCCGCTGAGGGTAAGCAGCCCCGCAGCGATGATGGGCGCAAGGAACACCAGCATGATCAGGATCAGCTTGATGCGGCTACTACGGATGTTCTTGGTGGAGACGTTCGGATCGGTCATGGTTGCTCGGGCCGCTTCGGGCGTCGCTGGCGATGCAGGAGGACGAAGATCACCACCGCGGCGAGCGCGAAGGTGAACCACTGGAATGCATAGGCGCGATGCCGCGCCGGCGGCATGAAGCCGGGCGTCCAGTCGCGCGTATAGATGCTGGCCGGATCGGCATCGAGCAGCAACACGCGAGGATACAGCGCGCGGCCGACGTCGGCGCCGATCTCCTTTATGTCGACATACACCATCGATTTTTCCGCACCGTGCTGTTCCGGCAGGCGATCGCCGCCCAGGCGAACACCGACACCGGGCGACGGCACGTACAGCCCGCGAATCGTCGTTTCGCCCCTGGGCAACGGCGGCAGTCGCGGGTTGGCGCCGGCCTCCTTGGCCAGGAATCCGAGGTCCACCAGCACGTACGGCACGTGTCCGTGCGGCGAGAACGGCACGTAAACATGGATGCCGACCTGGCCCGCATGGGTCTGGTCGTCGAGGATGTAGGTGTGGCCAGGCACGAACTGGCCATGCAACGCCACACGCGGGTAGCGATCCACCGGAGGTGCGTCGGCAATCATGCCGAAGTCCTCCACGGCCGCGGCGGCGGATGCGGCGTAGCGCCGCAGCAGCTCGTCCTTCTCGTCGGCGCGATCCAGCTGCCAGACACCCAGGCGCACGAAGGCCAGCACGCCGACCACGGTAAGTGCGACAGCGAACCACGTCGGACGACGCAAGAAGGTCATGCCAGACGCCCCGTGGCCACCGCTATACTCGGATTGTCGATATCAGGCGGAAGGGTCACGTGGAAACCATCTATAAGTACGCGCTGGTGATCCTGCTGTTGGTTGTGCTTTTCAACCTTGGCCAGGCCCTGTTCTTCATGATGACCGACAAAGGCCAGAGCAAGCGCACGGTGTGGGCGCTCACCCGTCGCATTGGTCTGTCGTTGCTGCTCATCGCCATGGTCGCGCTGGGCATCTTCATGGGCTGGCTGCACCCCCATGGGGTCGGCCAATTCTAACGCGCCAGGCCGGGGGGCCAAGGCGCGGTGCGGCATTTGGTGCCGTGGGGTAACTACAGGGGTTGATCGCAACGGGGATTATCCGGTCAAAGCGAGGGCCGCCTTCGACGTTTCTTCAATAAGGTCGAATACGGCAGCCGGGACACGGTCAGCGAACTGATCGCGGCGCCGCTTCGAAACGACGCCATTCTGTGTCAGAGCACTCGTCACCAGCGTGGCCAGGTCGCTCCCGCGAAGATCGTAGCGGCGCTCCACTTCACGAACGACCCGGTCGTAGCGAAGGATGAACTCGGTGTTTTCGCGAAGGTTGACCTCCAGCGCCTGATCGGCCATCCGGTAGCAGAACTCGACGGCGGGGGTCGCATCCCAATAGCGGTAGAGCTCGTGCCCTGCGCTGCCCTCATAGTGCAGGTCGTACTCGTCTTCGCCTATCCAGCCGACGCGCCAACGTTCGCGCGCGGGTACCGAGAAAATCTGGAGGGTGGATAGGTAATCAGCCTCATGGGCGTTCATGGCGATCGAAACAGGGAGGATGAGCCCGTTATCCATGCGACCCGACTGGCACAGGGCGTAGTGAACGAGGAAGCGTGAAAGTCTGCCGTTGCCGTCCATGAAGGGGTGAACGAAGACGAATCCGAACGAAGCCACGGCACCCGCGACAAGTGGGTCAAGGGCTGTCGGCGCACGGTTGATGAAAGCCATCAACTCGTCCATCAATTCGCCTGCAAGAACGGGCGGTGGCGGCACATAGGTCACGCCTGGAGCCCCACGGAGCGGCCCTTGCAGATAGTTCTGTTGCGCGCGGAAACCCAACGCACGATCAAGCGGATTGGTCACGGCGGTGGTCTGCAGTTGAACGAGATAGTCTTCGCTGATATCCCGCTTTTTGTGTGCAGAATGCAGGAGGGCTACGAAGGCGCGCTGCTTCTCTTCACTCGGCGTTTCCCGCTCGATCGCAAAGCTGCTACGTGTCTCGTCGAGGTAGGCCCATTCAAGGGCCCGATCCCTCACCGCCGTTCCGACATCATCGGTATACCGGTGAATCCGTTCGATCAGCTCGCTCGCCAGAGCCTTTTCGACAACATCGGTTCGCTCGACGGTGGCGCAATAGCGAAGGGAGCCCAAACCGTTGAAATGGACACGCCACTTGGGGTGTCGCTCTCCTTCCATCGTCACATAACGGGCCGGATCGAAGAGATCCACCATGGCACCCTTCGCGGCCGGCGCTGCGTCCAATGTCCGGCTATTGGCCGCCTCCCAGAGATAGCAGGCCTTTCGAACGAAGACGCTACCCGGGGTGCGCGTCATTGCCGCGACTAGCGCCTCCTCCGGAAGGTGCGTCAGTGCCTCCATGAGGATGGCTAGATTCGTGCCCTCGTGCTTCAGGGCGAACAAGAGGTGGGCTAGCATCCCGCCATGGTCGAGCTCCATGCGCTCCACAACGGCAGCCGGCACGGCCAGGTGATCAGCGTTCTCCACCAATTTCGAGACGGGCTTCACCAACGCAGGACGCCGGGGTTCGAAAGCCGTCAGACCTAGAGAGGAGTGCAGATA
>NZ_JBFUJE010000275.1:0-5217 GCF_056401535.1 Luteibacter sp. P4_E6
GGGCTTGCCGCACTCCGCTCTCACCCCGAAGCCTACGCCGACGCAAAGACACAAGCCGCTTCAGCGGCGATGCCTGTTGACAGCCAAGAGCATCGCCGCTGAAGCGGCTCCCACAGAATCAGAGGCCAGCGATACGACTCCGGTTACGCCCGTCGTTCTTCGCCTCATAAAGCGCTTCATCCGCGCGGCCCAGCAGCGAATTCAGCGACTCCGGCGAACGCCACATCGCCACGCCCGCGCTCACCGTGATGCGAATCCGGTAATCCCCGTGGACGATCACCAGCGCCGCCAGCGCGTGGCGCACGCGCTCGGTGATATCCAGTGCATGCTCGGCCAGCGCGCCGGGAAGGCAGAGGATGAACTCCTCGCCACCGAAGCGCCCGGCCAGATCGTCCGCGCGGCACATCGACGAAATCACCCGCATCGTCTCGCGGATCACCGTGTCGCCGGCCAGATGGCCGAAGGTGTCGTTGACCGTCTTGAAGTCGTCGATATCCAGCAGCACGAGGCTGAAGGGAATGCCGTCGTTGGCCGCGCCCTGGCGCACGCGCTCGGCCTGTTCGAGGAAGCGGCGACGATTGAGCGAACCGGTGAGCTCGTCGGTGCCGGCCAGATGATCCAGACGCTCGTTGGCTGCCTTGAGGTCACGCGTGCGGGCGTCGACCTGGGCCTGCAGCAGCTCCGCACGGCGGCGCAGGTACAGCGTGCGCAGCGAGACCAGGCCGAAGAAGGCGGCTACGGCGAGCGCCACGGCGGCCAGCAGGGTCCAGGGGCTTTCGTACCAGCGCGGGGTCACGTCCACGCGTACCGAGGTTTCCACGGTACGCGCATCGAGGCCGCGCATCGTGGCGCGTAGCCGAAGCGTGTAGGTGCCGCTGGCCAGGTTGGTATAGATCGCGCTGGGCGGAATACCCCGTGCGACCTCATTCCAGCCCGTGTCGGCGTCGTCCATGCGGTAGGCGTAATGCGTTTCCATCGGCGCGCGATAGTCGAGCAACGCGAAATCCACGCGCAGGTTACGACCGTCGCCGCCAATGGTGATCCGGCCGCCGTCTTCGGGCAGGTCGGCCAGCGGCAAGGGTTTGTCGTTGATGCTCACGTGCGTGACGGCCATGCGCGGCGGCACGATCTGCGGTGCCACCCAGTACGGACGAATCACGGTCAGACCGCCGAGGCCGCCGAACATCAGTTCGCCGCCGGGGGCCTCCGCCGCCGCGCGGTGGATATAGCTGGGAATGCGCAGGCCGTCACGTATGCCCAGGTCCGAGACGCGGTGGCTGCCGGTGTCGATCACGGCCACGCCGTTGGCCATCGAGGCCCACACCCGATCGTCGTGGTCGACCAGCAGCGCGTTGATCTTGCTGTTCACCAGCCCCTCGCGCGCACCGATCAGGCCGAACCGGAACGGGCCATGCGGATTGAACTGGTCCAGGTAGGCAATGCCGCCGAACGTACCCAGCCACAGGCGATGGTGCGAGTCGAATACCATGGAGCCGGTGTAGTCCTGCGGCAGGCTGTTGGGATCGGCGGGATCGTGGCGCAGGTTCACGAAACCCGGCTGGCCGTCGTAGCCGATGCTGATACCGCTGATGGTGGCGAACCACCAGGCGTCCGGCATGCGCACGATGTGGCGCACCTGGTCACCCACGATGCTCGCCGGATCATGCGGGTCATGGCGCATCTGGATGAGCTTGCCGGTGACCGTGTCGTACTGGAAAAGACCGTCGTAGCCGCCGATCAGGATCTCGTTGCCATCGCGCTGCATCGACAGGATGAGCCGGCCGTCCAGGCTGGGGATCATCGAGCTGTGCAGGGCGAAGGTGTCGGGATCGATACGCGAGATGCCCTGCGCGCCTGCCCAGATCGAGCCGTCCGGCGCGACCACGAAAGCCTGCACGTCGCGCTCGGCCTGTTCGCCGCCCAATTGCAGGTGGCGCATCGTGCCCTTGCCCAGGTCGAGCACGTCGATGCGCCCCATGCCGAGGCCGAGCCATACGCGCCCGCGCGGATCGACGAACACCGAGTGCACGTTGGCATTGGACAGCGTGTGCGACTCCAGCGGCGACGGCAGCACGGAAAACACCTTGCGGCCATTCGGGTCGTAATGCGCCGCACCCAGTTCGGTGGCCACCCAGATGTTGCCGGTGCTGTCCTGGAAGATGTCGCGCGTGATATCTCCCGGCAACGACGAGGGCATGGCCGCGTCGTGACTCAGCACGCGCAACTGGCTGGTGTTGAAGTCGTAAGTGACCACGCCGGCACCGTCGGTGGCGGCCCAGAGCACGTGTTGGGGGGTCTCGTGGAAGGCGCGCACCGTGCGCCGGCGAGCCATGCCGTTCTTGCCGGAGAAGCCCGGTACCAGATGCGCATGGCCCTGGGCGTCGATGTTGACGGCACCGGACTGGCCGGTGCCGACCCACAGGCGCGACTGGCTGTCCTCGAACAGCGCCCATATCTGGTCGTGAAGAATTTCGTCGATCGCCGGATCGTCCGACGCCACGCGCTGGAAGCGCTCGCCCGGGCGGCGCACGAACAAGCCGTTATCCGCGCCTGCCCACACGTTGCCCGCCTTGTCCTCAGCGACGACGAAGGTGCGTGCGAGCATGTCCTTCGCGTCGCCGGGCTGGCCGGATTCGTGGGTGATCTTGCCCGTACCGACATCGACGCGATCGATGCCACCTTCGGTGGCGATCCAGAACACATTGCGTTCGCGAGCACGGGCGATCGAAAAAATCTTGCCGTTCGAGGTCCCGCCGGCGCCAATGGGATAGACGTGGAATCGTGTCGTCACCGGGTCGAAGCGCACCAGGCCACCGGCATTCGTACCGATCAGCAGGCCGCCGTCGGCCAGTGGCATGAGATCACGCACATAAGCGTCGGGCAGCACGGCGCCGGCGTAAGCGTCGGGCTCCTGGCCGAATACCTGCATCCGGTAGCCGTCGTAACGGGCGAGGCCGCCGAAGGTGCCGATCCAGATTACCCCGCGGGTGTCCTGCACGATGGCGGTGGTGGTCGAATGCGGCAGGCCATCGGCGACGCCGACCGTGTCGAACCAGGCGGTTTCGTAGACGGCCCAGGGGTCGACGCCGACGGTGGGTGCGGCGGGAGCTATCGCCGCTGAAGCCGCTCCCACAGGAACCGGGCTCTTCGTGGGAGCCGCTTCAGCGGCGATGGCCCCCGCGACAAGGCAGCAGGCCAATCCGGCTCCCACCAGGAAACGGGAGATGCGCGGCCGCCCGTCAGCCTGCATAGACCAACGTCGGGTCGAGATACCGACTGAAAGCAGCCGGCGTCATGGGGCGCGCAAAGTAGAAACCCTGCCCCACGTCGCACCCGAGCCCTCGCAACCAATCGGCCTGCGCTTCGGTTTCGACGCCTTCGGCGATGGTGCGCATGTTGAGTTTCTTGGCCAGCCCGACGATCGCTTCGGTGATCTCGCGGTCGACGAGGTTGGAGTCGCTGCCGCGCACGAAGGACTGGTCGATCTTGATCGTGCCGACGGGCAACTCACGCAAGTGGCCGAGGTTCCAGTAGCCGGCACCAAAGTCGTCGATCAGCAGGTCGAAACCGTGCGAGCGCAGCTTGACCAGCTGGCGCAGGGTTTCTTCCGGCTCGCGCATCGCCGTGGACTCGGTGAGCTCGAAGCGGATCCGCATGGGATCCACGCCGTAGGAACGCACCGTGCGAGCCAGCGTCTCGACGAAAGCCGGCCGGCTGAGCTCATGCATGGAGAGGTTGATGGCGACGTAGTCGACGTGGGTGCCGGCCGCATCCCACAGCTTCACCTGCGTCAGCACCGAGCGCAGCACGTATTCGCCCAGCGCATGGATGAGTGCCGAGCGCTCGGCGATCGGCACGAACACCGCCGGCGGCACGTCGCCGCGCACGGGATGATGCCAGCGTGCCAATGCTTCGACACCCGCCAGCGTACCGTCGCGCAAGTTACGCTTGGGCTGGTATTCCACGTCCAGCTCGCCACGCTGCAAGGCCTCGCGCAACTCCACCGTGAGGGCGAGACGCTCGCGTGCCTGCTCGAGCATGCCCTCTTCGTAGAAGCGGAAATCGGCCTTGCCCGTTTCCTTCACCGCATACATGGCGGCGTCGGCGTTACGGATGAGCGTTTCGGCCACATCGCCATCACGTGGCGCCACGGCGATACCGATACTCGGGCTGACGGCGACGAACTGCCCGGCGACGTTCACCGGCTGCGATACCAGATCGAGCACCTTGCGGCAGACGCGCACGAGGTTTTCGAGGCCGCCGTACGCCTGCACCACCACGACGAACTCGTCGCCGCCGAAGCGCGAGACCACGTCACGTTCGCGCACGCTGCTGCGCAGCGAGGTAGCCACCGCACGCAGGAAGGCGTCGCCGGCTTCGTGGCCCAGCGTGTCGTTGATCGACTTGAAGCCGTCGAGGTCGATGAAGAGCACCGCCAGCGACTTCGTTTCCCCCGAGGCCAGCGCCTCCTCCAGCTCCTGCATCAGGTAGGCGCGGTTGGGCAGCCCGGTGAGGGTGTCGTGGTAGGCATGGAAGGCGAGCGCGCGCCGGGCCTGCTCGCGCGGGTCCTTCAGGCGTGCATTGAGGCGCCGACGCTGGGTGTAGAGCCAGCCGATGACCAGGCCGGCCAGCGCGCTGACCACGATCAGGGCGACCAGCCAGCCGAGGCCTGCGCCGACGGTACTGAAACCCGAGCAGCGGTCGCCCTCGCCGGGCCCGATGAGGGACCAGCGAGCGCACTTCGCCATCGCCAGGTCGAGGCCGGCGTCGCTAAGATTTGTCAGCACGCCACGCTCCGGCCCTGCACAAGACGCTTCCCTTGGGAGTATCGGCCACTACCGCCCCCGACTTTAGTGTCGAAACCAGCCCGAATGATGATGGGTCGGTGGAAAAACGCAATCCATGGTGGTAGTTCGGTCAACCACCGTTCGGGAATGTCTACTTCCCGTTGGCCGGAAGGTAACGATCGAACCAGGCCAGGGCCCGGGCCAGCACGTCACGCCGGCTGGCGTCGCGCGCAAAGCCATGCCCCTCACCCGGGTAGACCACGAGCGAGGTCGGCACGTTCTGGGCGCGCAGCGCGTGCCAGAACTCGAACGACTGCGGGGCCGGTGTTTCGGCGTCGCGCTCACCGACCACGATCAGGGTCGGCGTCCGCACTTCCTTGATGAAGTTGATGGCCGAGCTCTTCGCGTACACGCCCGGATCGTCGTACAC
>NZ_JBFUJE010000276.1:0-5198 GCF_056401535.1 Luteibacter sp. P4_E6
TCTAAGGACCACCCGCTGGATGTGTTCCTCGCGGGGGACGACCCGCACGCGAAGGCGCGCGTCTCGTCGTTCGTCGAGAGTCTCGGACTGCGCCCGCTGGACGTCGGGCCGCTGCCCATGGCGCGCACGCTGGAGCACGTCTGCCTTCTGTCGCTGGGCCTCATGACCCACTCCGTCAAGCACACCCACTTCGCCATCGGCCTCAGCCTGTTCGGCTGAGTACGCCGGCACCACGACGTCTCGAATCACATCACCCACAAGGATTATCAGCATGCATGTTTTTGTTACCGGCGGAACCGGCCATTCCGGTCCGTATATCATTTCCGACCTCATCGCAGCCGGCCACACGGTTACTGCGCTAGCCCGGTCGGATAAGTCTGCGGAGGCAGTGTCCGCCCTTGGCGCCAAGGTGCGTCGCGGCGACCTTGATGATCTCGACGGGCTAAAGGCGGCAGCTGCAGATGCCGACGGCGTCATCCACGTCGCGCACCGGCAAGACCTGCTTCCCACCGGAGGCCTCGACGCGGTGGCTGCCGCGGAGCACAAGATCATGCTCGCCTACGGGGAGGCTCTGAAGGGGACCGGAAAGCCGCTGGTCACGTCCGGGAGCATCGGCTCGCCAGGTTGGGAACATCTCGGCCGTMCAGCCACCGAGGAGGACCCCACCCTCTCTGGCGGCGAGAAGTACAAAGGCACCTTGCGCGTTCGCAACATTGTCGAAACGACGGTGCTCGGCCTCGCCGAACAAGGCGTGCGCTCTTCGGTCGTACGCATTCCTACCATCATGCACAGCACGACCGACAACGCCGGCTTCCTCCCGATACTGATCGGGCTTGCGAAGGAGAAGGGCGTCGTAGGCTATCCCGGTGACGGCAAGAACAAGTGGTCGGCCGTGCACGCCCGCGACCTCGCCACCGTGTTCCGTCTGGCGCTGGAGAAGAGCCCCGCCGGCAGGAATTGGCATGCAGTTGCCGACGAGGCTATTCCGTTCCGCGACATCGCCGAAGCCATCGGCAGCCGCTTGAACCTGCCGGCCGTGCCGATTCCCGCGGATGAGCTGATGCTGCCGGGCTTTTTCGGGTTCCTCGCGAATCTGGTGAAGCTGGATGTCGCCGCATCCAGTGCCATTACCCGTCGGACCCTTGGCTGGGAACCCACTCAGCCCGGCCTGTTCGCCGATCTGGACAACGGCCATTACTTCCCTAACTCAACCCACTAGGACACTGCGCATGAGCACGATCAGCATCATTGGATCAGGCGGCATGGCCGCAGCGATCGGTGGCCGCGCCGCCAAGGCCGGACACGCCGTTGAGGTGATCAGCCGCGACGTCGCCAAGGCACGGGCGCTGGCCGACCGGCTCACGGCCCCAGCGACCACAGGGACCTACGGCGCCGCGCCGAAGGGCGACATCGTCATCCTCGCCGTGCCGTACAGCAGTGCGGCAGCGGTGGTCGCCGAGTACGGAAACGCGCTCGACGGCAAGGTCATCATCGACATCACCAACCCGGTGTCCAAAGACGCCAAAAGCCTCGTCACCCCCGCAGGCAGTTCGGGTGCGCAGGAGATCGCCAAGGGCGCGCCGGCCAGCGCGCATGTCGTGAAGGCGTTCAACACCCTCTTCGGCCCCGTCCTTGCTCAGCGTGGACGTCTCGACGCGTTCATCGCAGCTGATGATCCGGAAGCCAAGGCCCGCGTGTCGACCTTCATCGAGAGTCTCGGGCTGCGTCCGTTCGATGTCGGCGGCCTGCACATGGCTGCAACGCTCGAAKCGCTCGGCTTGATGCTTATCGGCCTGGCTCAAAACGGTGCCGGCAGCTTCGACATCGCGATGAAGGTCGACCTCGGATGAGCGTGCAAGAGAATGTCCAGGTTGTGAAGGACTTCTTTGCAGCCATGGGCAGCGGCGATAAGGAAGGCCTGCTCGCGTTGTGTGCCGACGATATCGAGTGGATCGTTCCGGGCGAGGATTGGTCGCTGGCCGGTACGCACCGGGGGCACGCGGGATTGCGTGCCTTCCTTCAGAAGGCCTCCGAAACGATGGAGACTTCATTCCCGGAGCCTCCTGAATACGTGGCGCAGGGAGACCGGGTTATGGTCGTGGGCTTCGCTACGGGAAGAATCAAAGCCACGAACAGGACGTTCGAGGACGATTGGGTGTTCGCCATTACCGTTCGAAAGGGCAAGGTGGCGAAGATTCGGGAGTATGTTGATACGCAGGCATTGGCGCGGGCCTCGGAGAGGGACTCGGGCTGACTAGCTCTGCGGCAGATCAGAAGAAGTGACGGCAGATGCCACATCGCTATTCGCAGTGATCAGAAACCGCCTGCCGAACTTGGGTCGATCTCCCCTCAATGACTGCGATAGCGTTCTCGATTTGCGGGACAGGACTGATCCCGAACATCACCGTACCTTTCGGCGGATGCCGCTCCCGATCGAGAAGTTGGCGTAAAGCAGGAAGCGATCCATTGGCCCCAGGACCAATGAGAGCGAGACTTCGTACACTGAAATATCGAACGCCGTTGTCTTTGCTATCCAATGCACCCTCGAGCGCAGGGACAAGCTCTACAGGTAACGCCTGATCTGGTCGCCTATGTCGAATCGCGTTGCATATTGAGAGCGCGGCATCTTTTGCATCGCCGATGTACTCGGGCTTACTGAGGCGGGATATGTCCCGTCGCATTTGCCCGGTAAATGAAGGCTGTTCCGCCCACGCGACGGAAGTACATAGAAGGGCGATAGCTACCGTCCAGTGAGCAATGCTATTCATCGCGGCCACTTCGTCGACTCTTGAAGGCAATGATTCCTTCGCCTTCCCGATGGCCGTTTCTAGACTCGTCCAACCAAAGTCGGGCGATCTCCGCGTCCGTCAAATCAGTCCATTCTCGTACCATGTCGTTCTCCGGCTCTACATGGAGTGCATTCGCGATCGCCAGCAACCCTCCGGGCGAATTGCGGCGAAGGACAAGTAATGAACGCTTGGGTTAAGAGACCCAGTTCGTCCGGCTCGAAACGATATGCCAACCCCAATGGTCGTGAGACACGACCGWCGTGATCGAGGCTGCGCAGACCACGCCACAGTAGTAACCGTATGTGACGTCATAATTCCCGTCCGGTCGCTTTACCGGGATGCCGATGCCGATGTGATAGTCCCCTTGCGTAGGACTGTTGGCCGCGGCGACGGTGGGCGCCGAGCTTGCCGGAAGGATCTTGATGCCCGGAATCTGTGCCTTGGCGATGGCGGTTGCTGGGAGATCGACAGGTTTCTCTGCACCCGTGCTGACACTGACATACCACGTACTTCCGAAGCCTCCCGGCGAAGGCGCCTTGCTTGGAGCAATCTTGAGCAGGACCGTGAGCCAGAGGTCTTCGAGATCCGGCGGCGGATGCAGACTTGCCTCCTCGCTCGCCTTGGCAACGGCCTTAGCTTTGGCGATCTCATCGCTCGCGCTGCCCTCGGCGGCGCATTTGTCCTGATGTTCGAACAAGGCACAGATTTCTCCGGTGCTCTCGTCCAGGGTAACGATGAAGCCATCCCCCGTATTCCGCTTGAACAGGGTCACCCAGCGAAGATTGGCGGCCTCGTAAGGCATGGGGGCGATAACCAGATCGGTCACCCCAGGCACCTGGCGGGCTACGCGACTACTAAGGTCGATAGCCTGCATCTGAGAGAGGATGGGTGCGTCGTTGGCAAAGGCAGGGGCGGCGATGGAGGCCACCAGGACCAGCGCCGGCCAGCGGGCGTGGAGGCAAAGGGTGCGAGCGGTCACTGTTCTCATGAACTTCCCCTACTCCCACCGTTCCTGTGGGCTTGAGGCTGAGCATAGGATTGCGTGCGGATGAAGTCGAGTCGTCCGGGGGGCGTTCCTCACGCACTCCAAGGACCTCCGTTCCTACAAGCTGTAACTCACCTTCGTTCCATCAATGACAGCGTGACCAGCCTTAACCAGTTCGCCCAGAACGGCCTTGATGTCGCTCTCGCCCAGCTGCTTCTGAAAGAGCGCCCCGATGGTGCTCGACAAAGTCTTGACCGTGCGGGGCCGCGCGCTGCCCCGCTGCCGAAGATTGGCTACAACGACTTCGACCTTCTCGGCCAAGGTTTTGGTATTGGCGGCCTTCAACAACGGGATATCGCTGACGTCCTTGTGCCGGGCTGCGAGAATCTTCTTGGTCTTCAGGTGGRCAATTAGTGGATCAAAGCCCGCGTCCTTGCTGATGATATGGAAGAAGGCTGTCGGATCCTCACAGGCGATCCGGCCGATGTAGTAGGCGACATGAAAATCCAGCGCGTTCGAACCATTGCCGCTGATCTTGACGTAGCTGGCATTTCCCCCGAGTGCCTGCATGGAATCAGCGACCTCGAAGGTCACCTTCGCCTGGCTGGCACCGACGAACAGCAGCACCTTGAAGGGCTGGTCACCTGCGAGTGCCGCCAAGGATTTAGGTTGGACGTTCTCGTAGTCCACCAGGACATAGTTCGTTCTCATGAGCCCCCTCCTCGCAGTTCAAGCCAATTGAATCGTCCAGCCGATCCAAGCGCTGGTCAACCGTATGAAGGAAGAGGGGTCACTCGGGCCATGTGCACGACTCCGACAGCCGCATCATCTCACCAGTCGCAGCTTCCGAGTCGTCACGCATAAGATGCGCCGTGATAGGGACGCCTTCGAGCGCCGCGTTGGTCGCGCCTGCCAGGCCACCAACGATGCGAAATCCCATGCCGGGGGACGAGATCGACGCCCTCGCCAGATACGATCCCTGCGATGCCGCCTGAACCACCATGATGGCAACGCCGCCGACGACGGTCCCAACAACTGCGCTGCCTTTGTCAGGCGTCTTGGCCGTGGACGCATCGGCATCGCGGACGACGCCACAGAGGTTCTCACCCCGCTGCACGATGGCAAGCCTCACGGCGTTGCACTGCTCGGCCGCGCCCTCCCTCGCGGGGTAGCACTCGGCATTCTTCCAGGTTCCGGTGAAGACATCGGGAGGCGGTATTGTTCCCTTTGGCTCGAGGTATCTGGCCGCGTTGCGGTCTGCGTTCCAACGGCTGACGGCTGGGTACTCCGAGGGCTCTCCCGGAACCGCCATTTCATACTGCGAGCCTGACAGAACCTTGCCCACACATCGATACGTGAAGTCGTTTGCCCCACTGGACGAGATGAACGTTCCGTCCTTCAACTTGCCGACACTGATGTAGCTC
>NZ_JBFUJE010000277.1:0-5192 GCF_056401535.1 Luteibacter sp. P4_E6
CATGAGGCCTTTGCTGCCGCCCTTGGACAGCTTGGACATCATTTTTTCCATCTGCATGAACTGCTTGAGCAGACGATTGACGTCGGCGGGCTGGGTGCCGGAACCACGGGCCACACGGGCCTTGCGTGAACCGTTGAGGAGATCCGGGTGCCGGCGCTCCTTCTTGGTCATCGACCCGATGATCGCGACCATGCGCTTCAATTCGTTGTCGTTGACCTTGGATTCATGAGGCCTTTGCTGCCGCCCTTGGACAGCTTGGACATCATTTTTTCCATCTGCATGAACTGCTTGAGCAGACGATTGACGTCGGCGGGCTGGGTGCCGGAACCACGGGCCACACGGGCCTTGCGTGAACCGTTGAGGAGATCCGGGTGCCGGCGCTCCTTCTTGGTCATCGACCCGATGATCGCGACCATGCGCTTCAATTCGTTGTCGTTGACCTTGGATTTGACGTTGTCCGGGAGGTTACCCATGCCCGGCAACTTGTCCATGAGACCGGCCAAGCCGCCCATGTTGGACATCTGCTCGAGCTGATCTCGCATGTCGTTGAGATCGAACCGCTTACCCTTCATGACCTTTTCGGCCAGCTTCTGGGCTTTCTCCTGATCGACCTTGCGCTCGACTTCCTCGACGAGCGACAGGACGTCACCCATGCCAAGGATGCGCTGAGCGAGACGATCGGGATGGAACGGCTCGAGGGCGTCGGTCTTTTCACCGGCACCCATGAACTTGATCGGACGACCGGTGATGTAGCGCACCGACAGCGCGGCGCCGCCACGGGCGTCGCCGTCGGTCTTGGTCAGGATCACGCCGGTGAGCGGGATCGCGTCGGAGAAGGCCTTAGCCGTCGTGGCCGCGTCCTGACCGGTCATGGAATCGACCACGAAAAGCGTTTCGATGGGATTGAGCGCGGCGTGTATCGCCTTGATCTCATCCATCATCGCTTCGTCGATATGCAGGCGACCTGCGGTATCGACGAGCAGTACGTCCATCACCTCGCGACGGGCGGCGGCGACCGCGGCCTTTGCGATGTCGACCGGATTCTGACCCGCTTCCGAAGGGAAGAAGGTGACGTCGACCTGTTCGGCCAACGTGCGCAGCTGCTCGATGGCGGCCGGACGATACACGTCGCAGCTGACGACCATGACGCGCTTTTTCTTCCGCTCCTTGAGGAAGCGGGCGAGCTTGGCGACCGTGGTCGTCTTGCCCGCACCCTGCAGACCCGCCATCAGCACGATGGCCGGCGGCGTGGCGGCGAGGTTCAGCTCGGTATTGGCCACACCCATGACGGTGGTCAGCTCGTCGCTGACGACCTTGACCAGTGCCTGGCCCGGCGACAGGCTCTTGAGGACTTCCTGGCCGACGGCGCGGACCTTCACGCGCTCGATCAGCGCCTTCACCACCGGCAAGGCCACGTCGGCCTCGAGCAGGGCGATACGGACTTCGCGCAGGGTCTCGCGGATGTTTTCTTCGGTCAGCCGGCCGCGACCACGCAGGCGGTTGACGGTATCGGATAGGCGGTTGCTGAGCGATTCGACCATGGCGAGTCGATGAATGCTGTAAACGACGGATTATAGCCGGACTGGACCGCCGCCGTACGACGGGCAATGCCAACGTGTCGCATTCACGATACAGGGCCGCTATGCCACACTGCGCGTCCATGATCGTCGCCATCCTCGCGCTCGCCGCCATTGCCCTCTACCTGTCCGCTGCAGGCGTGCTCGCACGACCGCTGATGACGGGTGGCCAGCCGCTGGCGCGCATCGGCATGACCATGGCGACTCTGGCCGCGCTGGCCCACGCCGGACTCCTGCTGAGCGCCCACCGGGGTACCCTGGACCTGCATTTCTTCGCCGCCCTGTCCCTGGTGGCCTGGATTGCCTCGGCACTCACGCTGGTGGTGAACCTGTCGCGCCCTGTGGCGGGGCTTGGCATCCTGATCTTCCCGCTGTCGGCGGTGTTCCTCGCAATGGACGCGTTCATCGCGCCGAGTACCGCGCCGGAAGCCATGACCTGGCAGATCGAGTTGCACGTGACGATTGCGGTGCTCGCTTTCGGAATCCTCTCGATCGCCGCAGCCCTGGCGATCCTCCTGGCTATCCAGGAACGTGCCTTGCGGCGGAGCAAGTTCGGCCACTGGCTGCGCGCCCTGCCCCCGCTCACCCTCACCGAAGTACTGCTGTTCCGCCTCATCGCGGTGGGCTTCGTGCTGCTGACGCTGACCCTGGTGACCGGCACGCTGTTCGTCGGCAACCTGTTCAGCCAGCACCTGGTGCATAAGACCGTGCTGTCGATCGTCGCCTGGATCGTCTTTGGCGTCCTGCTCTGGGGCCGCTGGCGTCACGGCTGGCGTGGGACGCGCGCGGTGAACCTCACCCTTATCGGCATGGGTGTGCTGCTACTGGCCTTCTTCGGTACCAAGCTGGTGCTGGAGTTGATCCTGCACCGTACCGGCTGACCGCCCCCCGTGTGGGAGCCGCTTCAGCGGCGATGGGGTCTTGCGGCATCCTGGCTTTCGCCGCTGAAGCGGCTCCCACAGGGGTCAGCAGCGCCCGGTTTTATTCGCGGCAGGCGTCGATGGCCTGCGACAGGCGTTCTACGCCGATGACCTCCATGTCGCCCACACGCCCTTTCTTCGGCGCGTTCGCCGCGGGCACAACGGCGCGGCGAAAACCGTGCGTGGCCGCTTCCTTGAGGCGTTCCTCGCCATTGGGCACGGGACGGATTTCGCCTGAGAGACCAACCTCGCCAAAGGCGATGGACTTCTCCGGTAGCGCGCGATCCCGCAGGCTCGAAAGCACAGCCATCAGCACGGGCACGTCGGATGCGGTTTCCTGCACACGGATGCCACCGACCACATTGACGAAGACGTCCTGGTCGTAAGCGGCAATGCCGCCATGCCGATGCAGTACCGCCAGCAGCATGGCCAGACGGTTCTGCTCGAGACCGAGCACGACGCGACGCGGATTGCCCAACGAGGATTGGTCGACCAGTGCCTGCACTTCGACCAGCAACGGACGCGTGCCTTCACGGGTCACCATGACGGCGCTGCCCGGCGTGGGACCGGCGTGCGATGAGAGAAAGATGGCCGACGGATTCGGCACTTCGCGCAGGCCCTTCTCGGACATGGCGAAGACGCCGAGCTCATTCACCGCACCAAAGCGGTTCTTAAAGGCGCGCAGCACGCGAAAACGACTACCGGATTCGCCTTCGAAATAGAGCACTGCATCGACCATGTGCTCGASKACGCGYGGGCCGGCGATSYSGCCKTCCTTGGTGACGTGGCCGACCAGGAAAACGGAGGTGCCGGTTTCCTTGGCGAAACGCGTGAGCTTTGCCGCCGATTCGCGCACCTGGCTCACTGAACCCGGCGCCGCGGTAAGCATTTCGGTCCAGATCGTCTGGATGGAGTCGATCACGAGGACACGCGGTCGCGCGGTCATCGCCTGCTCGAGGATGCGTTCGATGCAGGTTTCCGCCAGCGCATGCAACGGTGCGAGCGGCAGGTCGAGGCGTTGGGCGCGAGCGGCCACCTGGGAAAGGGATTCTTCGCCGGTGACGTACAGGCTGGGCAATACCGCACCCAGGGTGCCGAGCATCTGCAGCAGCAAAGTGGATTTACCGATACCGGGATCGCCACCAATGAGCACGACGGAGCCTTCCACCAGCCCACCGCCAAGCACGCGATCGAGCTCGCCGATGCCGGTGTGCGTGCGCGCCTCCGCCGTGAGTAGCACCTCGGTCAGCGCCGTGATCTTCGGCGACCCGGCGGCGGCGCCGGCGTAGCCACCCCGTTGGGCACCGATCGACACCACGGCCGCAGGTTTAGCCGATTCAACCACGAAGGCGGAGAGGACATTCCACACGCCGCATTCGGCGCACTGGCCTTGCCACTTGCTGTGCTCGGCGCCGCATTCGGTACAAACGTAGGCGGTCTTGGCCTTGGCCATCGTGTCGTGATCTTCCGGAAGTGAGGGAGCTATATAGCGCGACCGTGTCGCACGGAGCGATACGCGAACGCTCAGCTTTCGTCTTCGACGAAGAGTACGCGACGCGTCATGCCACAGGTCAGGTCATATGAAATCGTACCCGCCGCGGCCGCCACCGTCTCGACGGGCAGGTCTTCGCCCCACAGCGTTACGCGGTCGCCGGTGCGGGCATCGGGCACGCCACGTAGATCGATCGTGATGAGATCCATCGAGACGCGGCCGACGAGCGGCGCCTGTCGTCCGTTCACCAACACGGGCGTACCCGCCGCGGCACTGCGCGGGTAGCCATCGCCGTAGCCGATGGCGGCCACACCGATGGCCATATCTTCAGGGCATTCGTACGTGCCGTTGTAGCCGACCCGTTCGCCCTTCGCGAGATGGTTGATCGCGACCAGACGTGTCGACAGGGTCATCGCCGGGCGAAACCCGAAATCCGCGCCGGAGCGCCCTTCCACCACGGAAAGTCCGTAGAGCAAACCGCCCGTACGCACCCAGTCCCCACGGGCATCCGGCCAGCCCAGCACCGCCGCGGAGTTCGAAAGCGCACGCGGACCGTCGAGTCCGGCGGTTGCCTCCCGGAAGCGCTGGATCTGCAAGGCCGTGTCGCGCCCTTCGAACTCTTCTGACGAGGCGAAATGCGTCATGAGTCCGATCTCGCCATCGATCGCGGGCATCGCCAGCAAAGCGGCATGGACTTCGCGGGCACGCGCCGGGGCGAAGCCCAGCCGGTGCATGCCGGTGTCAACCTTTATCCATACACGCAAGGGCCCGCGCGCCGGCTCGGCCCGGGCCAGCCAGGGCAACTGCGCGTCGTGGTGGATCAGTGCTTCCAGCCGGAGGCGCTGCATTTCCGCAATGTCGGAAGGGGTATCGGGACCGGAGAGCACGACGATGCGCTGCCGGTGACCGGCCGCACGGAGGCGCAGACCATCGGCGATGGCCGCCACGGCAAAGGCTTCCGCGTCGCCTTCAAGCGCCCGGGCCACGCGCTCCAGGCCATGCCCATACGCATCGGCCTTCACCACGGCCATGACCCTGGCATCCCCTGCCAGGGCGCGGACACGGGCGAGGTTATGGCGCAGGGCACCCAGGTGAATGGTGGCGACAGTGGTACGGCTCATGAGCTTGGTGGCGGACGACGCTGCGGTGGCTGACCGCCCAGTCTAGCCGCATCCAGCGGGCAACCGTGTGGCGCAGGGGTGG
>NZ_JBFUJE010000278.1:0-5179 GCF_056401535.1 Luteibacter sp. P4_E6
CCCGCCATCATAGCCGAGCGCCATCACGTTCCGTGGTACGCCGGAGGTTCACGCTGGTCCATGGTGCTGGGCAACATACCTGGAGGTTCTCGTGAGCAAGCAGAAGATTGGCGTGATCGGCATGGCCGTGATGGGTCGCAACCTGGCCTGGAATATCGAAAGCCGTGGACACGCCGTTTCCATCTTCAATCGAAGTAAGGAAAAGACCGACGAGGTGATGTCCGAGAGCAAGGACAAGCAGCTCGTGCCGACATACTCGCTGGAAGAATTCGTCGACTCGCTTGAGAAACCGCGCCGCATCCTGCTCATGGTGCAGGCCGGAAAGGGGACCGACGCGGTGATCGAACAGCTGCGCCCCTTGCTGGATAAGGGCGACATTCTCATCGACGGCGGTAACACCTACTACAAGGACACGGTGCGCCGTGGTGAGGAACTGGCAAAGGACGGCTTGCACTTCATCGGCACCGGCGTGTCCGGTGGCGAGGAAGGTGCGCTGAAGGGTCCGTCGATCATGCCCGGCGGCCCGCGCGACGCCTACGACCTGGTCGCCCCGATCCTCACCGAGATCGCCGCCAAGGCGCCGGACGGCGAGCCTTGCGTCACTTATATCGGCCCGGGCGGCGCCGGACATTACGTGAAAATGGTGCACAACGGCATCGAATACGGCGACATGCAGCTCATCGCCGAGAGCTACGCCGTGCTCAAACACGTGCTCGGCCTGGACAACCAGGAGCTGGCCGACGTCTACAGTGAATGGAACGAAGGCGAGCTGGACAGCTTCCTGATCGAGATCACGTCGAAGATCTTCACCAAGAAGGACGACAAGAGCGACAAGATGCTCATCGACGTGATCCTCGACCGCGCTGCGCAGAAGGGCACCGGTAAGTGGACCAGCCAGAGCGCGCTCGACCTGGGCGTTCCGCTCACGCTCATTACGGAGTCGGTGTTCGCCCGCGGCCTGTCGTCCCTGAAGGAGGAGCGCGTCGCGGCGAGCAAGGTGCTGGCGGGGCCGAAGGCGGAGAAGTTCTCGGGTGATCGCTCGGCTTTCAAGGAATCGGTGCGTCGCGCCCTCTATATGAGCAAGCTCATCTCCTATGCCCAGGGTTTTGCCCAGCTGCGCGCGGCCTCGGAGGAGAACGAATGGAAGCTGGATTACGGCGCCATCGCGAAGATCTTCCGCGCCGGCTGCATCATCCGTGCGCGCTTCCTGCAGAAGATCACCGATGCCTACAAGAACGGTGGCGACGTGAAAAACCTGCTTCTCGACGCCTACTTCCGCGATATCGTGCAGAACTATCAGGCGGCGTTGCGCGAAGTGGTCGCCGAAGCCGTGCGGGTCGGTGTGCCGGTGCCGGGCTTTAGCGCGGCCATTGCCTACTACGACAGCTATCGGTCCGAGACGTTGCCGGCCAACCTCATCCAGGCCCAGCGCGACTATTTCGGCGCCCATACCTTCGAGCGGGTGGACGAAAAGGGCAGCTTCCACGCGGAATGGGCGGCGGAGTAGCCCACTGCCGCCCCCTGTGTAGGAGCCGATTCATCGGCGATCCCGCGGCAGCGGGGCAGGTTGTCGCGACCGGGTTATCGCCGATGAATCGGCTCCTACAAGGAGCAGCAGCCGCCCTGTAGGCGGACCTGCGTCGCGGCTTGAGACGCAAGAACTAGCGCTGAGAGGGACCCTCCCTTTAGAGTTGGCGAAATCGAGAGAGCCGCCCCCTGTGAGGCGGCTCTCTCGCGACCAACGAGGGAGTACGTTGTTTGACGCAGAGACGTAAGCTGACCGGCGCCGTGGCGCTCGCGATAGCGCTGGCCGGATGCTCGACCCTGCCTCAGCCGCGCGACGACGGGGCACTGCAGCGCGAGGCCATGGCCGGCACCGAGAAACCCGCACCGCGGTCGGTGCCGATCGCCAGCACCAATCCGTCCACGCCGGGCGTGGCGCCGCCGGAAGTCACCACGGGCACGGGCGAATTCGTCAAGGCCGTGGGCCTGGCCAAACCGACGCCGGTCGCCGAAGGCGCGGGCACGGTGACCTTCAATTTCGAGAACCAGCCGGTCGAGTCGGTGGTGAAAGCCATCCTCGGCGACCTGCTGCATGAAAATTATTCGATCGTGCCGGGCGTGCAGGGCAACGTGTCCTTCTCGACCTCGCAGCCGGTCACGGCCGAGCAGGCCCTGCCGATCCTCGAGACCCTGCTGTCGTGGACAAGCAATGCGCTCGTGCACAGTAACGGCCGCTACGTGGTGATGCCCGCCAAGGACGCCGTCGCCGGCAACCTCGTGCCGAGCATCGGCGCCAATGCGCCCGCTGGCGGCCTGCAGGCGCGCCTGTTCCCGCTGCACTTCATTTCCGCCACGGAGATGCAGAAGCTGATCAAGCCGTTCGCACGTGCCGACGCGGTGCTGCTCGCCGATCCCACGCGCAACGTGATCGTGATGGCCGGCACGCCGAGCGAACTGGAGAACTACCAGCGCACCGTGGCCACCTTCGACGTGGACTGGCTGCGCGGTATGTCCGTGGGCGTGTTCAGCCTGCAGCGCGCGGAGGTCAAGGACCTCACGCCCATGCTCGACAAGCTGTTCGGTGATAAGGGCAACACGCCGATGGCCGGCCTGTTGCGCTTCATCCCCATCGAGCGGACCAATTCGCTGGTGGTGATCAGCCCGCAGCCGGCCTATCTGGACGAAGTGCGCAGCTGGATCGATCGCATCGACCACGGCGGCGGCAATGAAGCCCAGCTCTACGTCTACGACGTGCGCAACGTGCAGGCGTCGGATCTGGCCGATTACCTTTCCGACATCTACGGTGGCGGCTCCAGCGGTGGCCGCTCCGGCGATCGCGGCGGGAAGGTGGGCCCGGGCCTGAGCTCGGGCACCCTCGGTGGCGACAGTGATTCCAGTCGCGGGGGCTCCGGCTCGGGCTTTGGCAGCGGCTCGGGCACGTTCGGCAGCGGCTCGTCGTCGTCCTCGTCGTCCGGTGGCTACCTCAACACTACCAGCGGTAACGGCATCAACGGCTCCTCGTCCGGATTCGGAAGCAGCGGTTCGTCGAGCGGCGGCTCGCAGAGCGGCTTTGCCGGCAGTGGTTTCGGTGACGACGACAACTCGCATCGCTCACACAGCGGTGGCATCACGACCGACGAAGGCGTGCGCATCACCTCGGTGGATTCGAACAACCAGTTGATGGTGCGTTGTCGCCCGGCGCAGTGGGCGGAGATCGAGCAGGCGATCAAGCGCCTCGATGCCGTGCCGCTTCAGGTGCAGATTGAAACGCGCATCCTCGAAGTCGCGCTCACCGGCAACTTCCAGTTCGGTGTGCAGTGGTATCTGGAAGGACTGGTGGGCACGACCAACGGGCAGCCGACGCAGCCGGGTAACAAACAGCAGTGGGCGTTGGGAAGCGGTGGCGCCACGTACAACCCAAGCACGGACAGCTTCTTCTACTCGTTCGTCAACAACAACATCTCCGTTGCCCTGAAGGCGATGGAAACCAGCGGCAATACGAAGACCTTGTCCGCGCCCTCGCTCGTGGTGCTGAACAACCAGAAGGCGCACATCCAGGTCGGCGACCAGATTCCGATCACGCAGACCTTCGTCAACACCGGTGCGAACACGGACAACACGATCGGCCAGGTCGAGTACAAGGACACCGGCGTGATCCTCAACGTGCGTCCGCGCGTGAATCCGGGTGGCCTGGTGTATCTCAACATCAACCAGGTGGTGAGCGCTCCCGGCCAGAAGGACACCACCACCGGTAACTTCCCGATCCAGCAGCGCGAAGTGGCCACGCAGGTCGCGGTGCAGAGCGGGCAGACGGTGCTGCTCGGCGGTTTGATCAAGCAGGACGAGGGCACGACGGATACCGGTATTCCCGGGCTCAACCGTATTCCTGTGTTCGGTCGTCTGTTCGGTTCGACCACGCGCAGCCGCAACCGTACGGAGCTGATCGTGCTGATTACGCCGCGTGTCATCACCAATGGTGAAGATGCAAAGCAGATCACCGACGAGTACCAGCGCAAGTTCGAATCGCTGCAGCCGTATCGCGAGGGTGCCGCGAAGCCCCGCGCCGCGGAACCGACCGTGACGGTGCCCCTGCACCCATAAGCCGCCTGCGGCACGGCGGCCCTTTGTGGGAGCCGCTTCAGCGGCGAAGGGGTGCTCGCTGTAACCTGGCCCGCTGCCGYGGGATCGCCGATGAATCGGCTCCCACAACGGCTAGGGCTTTGTCGCCAGCGGGGTGGGGTAGGTCACCTTGGGGCGGTAGGGCTGGACCGAGATGCCGAGGTTCGGGCCCATGCGGTGGCTGAGGCCGTTCGCGTTGTACAGGCCGAGGGTGTTCGAGGGGCGCCTGGTGATGTCCGCGTCGCCGGGCATCGGTACCGGCGTCACATCGGTCGCGACCATGTGGTTGAGGCAGGCGTAGGAGAGCGTCGCGTTCCCCTCGTCATGATCGACGCATCCCGGGGTCGCCGACGCATGCACGCCGGGCAGGGTCACAACGCCCTTCGTTTCCYGCGCAAACGCGCCAGACGTTGCTGCGGCGGTGAATACGAACACGAGTTGCCGAATACGCATACATCATTCCCTGAGTCGTCACTGCGCTGGATAACACGCGCAGCAAGCCCTGCGGAAGTGGCGCGGCCGTTGTCATGGTGTTGTCACTAACTTTGTCACGAAAACAGCGCGGTTGTGTCATTTGCCGCGCCTAGCCTTCCCACGAGACAAGTCCCCGTCCCGTACGCTCATGCGCGAAGGAATGACCGTGACACGCTGCGTTTTCGCGCTGGTCGCGTGCACCATCCTGCTCGCATCGCCGCATCTCGCGGCGCAGGTGCGGACCCCGGCGGAGGCATCACAGGGGTCGGAAGAAACGCATGCGCCAACGCGCTTCGACATCGACGCACAGCCGCTTGCGACCGCTCTTCGCGGTTACAGCGAAGCGACGGGCATTGCTGTCCTCTTCGACGATTCCCTCGTCGTGGAACGTTCGTCGCCCGGTATCCACGGCGTGGCCGACCCGCGCGACGCGTTGCGTGTTTTGCTCGTGGGAACGGGCCTCAGCGCCCATTTCGCCTCGATGAACGCATTCACCGTCACGGCCGATCCAACGACAGCTGCCGAGGCGTCCCTGCCTCCTGAAACGGAGGTGCGCGACGCCACGCCTTCGCTCGACGAGCGT
>NZ_JBFUJE010000279.1:0-5172 GCF_056401535.1 Luteibacter sp. P4_E6
GCGACGAGCACCTCGTGCCGATGGCGTCGGCGCTATGGTCGTCCCCGTCGGCAGCGGTGCTCGGCTTTCCGGCGCGATATCTGGTGCAGTTCATGGCCAATCATCAGATGCTGGCCCTTTCCGGCCGACCGGAATGGCGTGTGGTCACAGGGGGTTCGCGAAGCTACGTGGATGCGATGCGCGCCCGCTGGTCGGTGAAGGAATGCCTGAGCACCCCGGTGGTTGCCGTGCGCCGGCATGACGACCGCGTGGAGGTCGTTACGCATGCCGGAACGCATGCCTTCGATGACGTGGTGCTCGCTTGCCACAGCGACCAGGCGCTGGCGCTGCTGCTCGATGCCGACGGGACCGAACGCGCGGTCCTCGGTGCGATGACCTACCAGACCAACGACACCGTGCTGCATACCGACGCCTCCCTCCTGCCGCGTTCTCGCAAGGCGTGGGCGGCATGGAACGCCTTCGTTCCTGCTGAGCACGGCGGCGCTTGCACGGTGAGTTACTGCATGAACGTGCTGCAAGGATTCGACTCGCCCGATCCGTTCGTCGTGACCCTGAACCGGACGGACGCCATCGACCCGCGCCGGATCCTCCGGCGCATGAGCTACGCGCATCCGGTGTATACGCATGCGTCCGTCGCTGCACAAAGGCGCAAGACCGAGATCCAGGGGCGCCGTCGCGCATGGTTTGCCGGTGCGTACTGGGGGTGGGGATTCCATGAGGACGGCATGCGCAGCGCCGTGGAACTCGCACGCGATTTCGAGCGCGTCCTGGCGGCACGGGGCAGGGCAGTCGCATGAGTGAACGTCTTGCCAGCGCCGTGTACGAAGGCGTCGTGACGCATCACCGCCATGCGCCCCACGAGCACGCCTTCAGCTATCGCATGGCGCAGCTCTACCTCGACCTGGACGAGATCGATCGGGTCTTCGCCGGCCGCTGGCTATGGTCGGCAAAGGGACGCAACGTGGCCGAGTTTCGTCGCTCGGATTATTTCGGTCCACCGGAAACGTCGCTGGCTGACGCCGTGCGCGACCGCGCGAGCGAGTCGATGGGTCATCGCCCGGAGGGTCCGGTGCGCATCCTCACCCACGTGCGCTATGCAGGCATCGTGTTCAACCCCGTGACGTTCTATTACTGCTACCAGCTGGACGGCACGACGCTCGACTGCGTGGTCGCCGAGATTACCAATACCCCCTGGCGCGAACGGCATAGCTACGTGCTTCGCGTGGACGGCCAGGCTGAAGGGCATGTCGTCGACCAGACGTTTCCCAAGGCCTTCCACGTGTCGCCCTTCATGCCGATGGAACGCGAGTATCGCTGGCGCTTCACCCGTCCCGACGACCGGCTCCGCGTGCACATGGACGTGCTGCGCGATGGGGTACGCGAGTTCGACGCCCACCTATCGCTGCATCGCCGTGAACTGACGGGCGCCTCACTGGCGCGCGTGCTCTGGCGCTATCCGCTGATGACGGCAAAAGTCGTTGGCGCGATCCATTTCGAAGCGCTTCGCCTATGGCTCAAGCGCAATCCCATTCACGATCATCCGGTGAGAAACCCATGAACGCCATCGTCAGCAACGAAGATGCCGCGCCGGCTTCGCGAGGCCTGCGCCTGCTGCGCCATATGTTGCTGGCGCGGATGGATGGCATGCGTCATGGCCGCCTGGTCATCCACGACCCGTTGGGGCGGGTGGAGTGCGGGCAGTCGATGGACGCGGACCCAGGCCTGGTCGTACACGTGCACGTGGATGATCTCGCGTTCTACCGGGCAGTCGCCAGCAACGGCAGCGTAGGCGCCGGCGAGGCCTTCATGGACGGCCTGTGGCGTTGCGACGACCTGGTGGGATTGATTCGCCTGCTCGTGCGCAATCGCGATCTGCTGGACGGCATGGAGTCCGGAATGGCACGCCTCGGCGCCCTGGCCATGAAGGCCTGGCACGCCTTGCGACGGAATACGCGCGAAGGCAGCCGTCGCAACATTGCAGCTCACTACGATCTCGGCAACGACTTCTTCGGCCTGTTCCTCTCGGCGGACCTGATGTATTCGTCGGCGCTGTGGGAGGGCGATGGCGACACGCTGGAAGCGGCCTCGACGCGCAAGCTCGACCGTGTCTGCCAATGGCTCGACCTGAAACCGGGCGATCGCGTCATCGAGATCGGCACGGGTTGGGGCGGCTTCGCCGTGCATGCCGCCCGTCACTACGGCTGCCATGTGACGACGACGACGATCTCGCGCGAGCAGCATGCCCTGGCCGCCACGCGGGTCGACGAGGCCGGCCTGGACGATYGGGTCACGCTACTGCTTGAGGACTATCGGGACCTGACCGGTACGTACGACAAGCTCGTCTCGATCGAGATGATCGAGGCCATCGGCGCGAGCTATCTCGATGTCTACTTCGCGAAACTCGGCAGCCTGCTTCGCCCGGGCGGCCGGGCGCTCGTGCAGGCGATCACCATTGAGGACCACCGCTACGCGCAGGCCTTGGCGTCGGTCGATTTCATCAAGCGTCACGTCTTTCCGGGCAGCTTCATTCCCTCGATCAACGCGATGCTCGCCGCGAAGACACGCGTGACGGACCTTGCCCTGGTCCGCCTCGAGGATTTCGGGCTGTCTTACGCGCGGACCCTGGAAGCCTGGCGTGAACGTTTTCTCGCCAGTCTGGCCCAGGTGCGCGGGCAGGGCTTCGACGAACGCTTCATCCGCTCGTGGGAGTTTTATCTCGCCTATTGCGAAGGCGGCTTCCGCGAACGTTCCATCGGCGTATCGCATCTGCTGATGGAGAAGCCGCTGCACGGGAGCGTGTCCGGATGATCGCTGCCTGGTCCAACATCGTTGGCTACCAGCTGGTCTGGTTTTTCGCAGTGATCTACGCCGGGCGCGGCGAGCCATGGCCTGGGGTGATCGCGTCCCTGGTTTTCGTGACGTGGCAGGTAGCCGTATCACCGCAGCGTCGCGCCGCATTGCAGGTACTGGTCATCGCGGTCGTCTGCGGCGTGGTGATCGACGGTCTCGTGCATGGGCTGCGCCTGGCCGACTACGCCGCTGCGGCGCCGGCTTTGCCAGGCGGTGGTGCGCCCTTGTGGATCCTCGGACTCTGGGCGTGTTTCTCGTTGACGCTGGGCGGCCCGTTGCGCGCGCTGGGGACGCGACCGCTGCTTGCCGTCGTACTCGGCGGCATCGGTGGTCCGCTCGCCTACGCGGGTGCTGCGCGCGGATGGGACGCGCTGACGTTTCATGCGCCTGAATGGCGCGCGCTGGCCTTGCTCGGCGTGGGTTGGGCCGTGGCCATGCCCTTGCTCGCGGCGCTGAGCCACCGGTGGTCCAGCGCGAGGGCAATCGCATGAGCACGACGAATACCTTGCTGGTTATCTGGTTGGCCGCGGCCTGGTTGATGACGGCGGGCTGGGCCTGGCAACGCCGTCGCACCAACGCCGGCATCGTCGATGTGCTCTGGTCGACCGGCGTCGGTGGGTCCGCGGTGCTGGCCGCACTCATCGGTTCGGGGGCTGCCGGACCACGCATGGTGATGGCGGTGCTTGGCGGCCTCTGGGGACTGCGGCTCGCCTGGCACCTTTGGCGTCGCGTCTCCGGTGAAGCGGAAGACGGGCGCTATCGCGCGTTGCGTGAGCATTGGAAAGGCAGCCAGGTGAAATTCTTCGGCTTCTTCCAGTTCCAGGCCTTTCTTGTTGGCCTCTTCGCCGTTCCGTTCCTCGCGGTGGCCGCGAATCCGACCGTGTCGATCACCGGCATGCTTCTGGCTGTCGTCATCTGGGTGGTCAGTGTCGGTGGCGAATCCCTCGCCGATCGACAGCTCGCCGCGTTCCGCGCCGATCCTGCCAACCAGGGTAAAACCTGCCGTACCGGGCTGTGGCGTTACTCGCGCCATCCCAACTACTTTTTCGAATGGCTGCACTGGTTCGCTTACGTCGTACTGGCGATCGGATCGCCGCTGTGGTGGCTGGCGTGGAGCGGCCCCGTGGTGATGTTCCTGTTCCTGCGCTTCGTCAGCGGCGTGCCTTACACCGAAACCCAGGCCTTGCGCTCTCGCGGCGAGGCCTACCGTCGTTATCAGCGTGACACCCCGATGTTTTTTCCGTGGTTCCCGAAACATGAGAGCGATAACGCATGAATACCGCCGTCAGTCCTGCCTCGTACGTCCGTGAAGACCGCGCCGCACCCGGTGTGCTTGGCCTTGCCGAGCGCGGCCTCGTTCCCGATGTACTGCTGCGCGCCGGCATCCGCCGGCTATGCGACAAGCGTCTGGCGGAGGAGGGTGCGGGTGGACTTGCGGCGGTGGCCGCGCGCTACCAGAAGCGTATCGACGGGCTGAAGCATAGCGAGGTCGCCATCCATACGGATGCGGCGAACGGTCA
This sequence comes from Luteibacter sp. P4_E6, assembly GCF_056401535.1. Lineage (NCBI taxonomy): Bacteria > Pseudomonadati > Pseudomonadota > Gammaproteobacteria > Lysobacterales > Rhodanobacteraceae > Luteibacter > Luteibacter sp. P4_E6. The sequence goes on from NZ_JBFUJE010000279.1 coordinate 4,371, forward strand.
GCATTACGAACTGCCGTCGCGCTTCTTCGAACTGTGCCTCGGGCCTCGCCTGAAGTATTCGGGTTGCTACTATCCGACCGGCAGCGAATCGCTGGCCGAGGCGGAAGAGGCGATGCTCGAGCTGTACGGTACGCGTGCCGAGCTGGCCGACGATCAGTCGATTCTCGAGCTCGGCTGTGGCTGGGGTTCCTTGACCTTGTGGATGGCCCAGCGCTATCCGCGTTCCCGCATTACCGCTGTGTCCAATTCGGCGGGCCAGCGACGCCACATTGAAGCCAACTGCGCGGCGCGCGGCATTCATAACGTCAACGTGGTCACGGCGGACGCGAACACTCTGGAACTGGGGGCGAGCCAGTTCGATCGCTGCGTGTCGGTGGAAATGTTCGAGCACATGCGCAACTACGAAACCCTGCTGTCGCGCATCGCGCTGTGGTTGCGTCCGGGCGGCAAGTTGTTCGTCCACATCTTCGCCCATCGGACCCTCATGTATCCGTTCGAGACGGAAGGCGACGACGACTGGATGGGGCGGCACTTCTTCACCGGCGGCCTGATGCCCGCATCGGATACCTTGCTGTGGTTCCAGGGGGATCTGGGTATCGAACGCCGGTGGCATGTCGATGGGACGCACTATCAGCGCACCGCCAATCACTGGCTGGCCAATCAGGATCTGGCGCGTGAAGAGATCATGAAAGTCCTCCAGGGGGCTTATGGACCGGCGGCCGGCCTGTGGTTCCAGCGCTGGCGGATGTTCTGGATGGCTTGCGCGGAGCTGTTCGGTTACGCCGGTGGCCAGGAGTGGCTG
>NZ_JBFUJE010000280.1:0-5158 GCF_056401535.1 Luteibacter sp. P4_E6
CGCTTGTTGAGGCCCACGTCGAGGAAAAGCCGCTCGGCCATTTCCGCCTTGGTCAGCGCCATCTTATCCTCGCAGTCTTGCCTTGCATGTCTTCTCCAATGCCCCCACCGCTTCTGCCACGCGAGCGTCGGCATCTTCGTCGGTAAGGGTGCGTGAAGCGTCCTGTAAAATCAAGCCCATAGCGAGACTCTTTCGTCCTTCGTCGATCCCCTTCCCGGCGTACCGATCGAACAGACGGATCTCCCTGAGGACCTCGCCAATGGCCTCGCGGACGGCGGCCTCGACGGCCGACCAGGACACCTCTTCCGGCAATTCGACGGCGATATCGCGACGAACGGCAGGGAAACGGGCCACGGACCCGGCGCTGGGGAGACGACGGGTGAGGATCCACTCCAGGGCCAGTTCCATCACATGGACGTCGGGACCCAGGTCCAGCGCCTTGGCCAGTGCCGGATGCAGTGCACCCAGGAAACCCGCTGGCTGGCCGTCACGGAGGACACGCGCGCCGCGGCCGGGATGCAACCAAGACGGCAGATCATGGGTGTCGACCGACCAGCGCTGCGGCTCGCCGGTGTGGGCGATCAACGCATCGAGGTCGCCCTTGAGATCGAAGAAATCGACCGGACGGGTCGGCTCGCCCCACTGCTCGGCGCGCGCGGCGCCACTGGCGACCACCGCGACACGGCCGACTTCGTCGGGTGCGCCACCCGTGGCATGAAAGCTACGGGCCACTTCGAACAGGCGCACACGCTCTTGCTGACGTGCGCGGTTATGACGCAGTGCTTCGATCAGGCCCGGCAGCAACGAGGTGCGCATGACGGCCAGATCTGCCGAAAGCGGGTTGGCCAAGGGCACCCAGTCCTTATCGACACCCCAGGTGGTAAGCAGGTCGGCATTGACGAAGGACAGCGTCACTGCTTCGAAGTAACCGCGCGCGGCAATCTGGTCGCGCAAGGCCATCTCGCTCAGGCGCGCTTCCGGCTCGGACTGCAAGGCAATCTGCCCGGCCGGGATGTGCGTCGGAATGCGGTCGTAGCCATGAATGCGCGCGACCTCCTCGATGAGGTCCTCCTCGCGTTCGATATCGAAACGGCTGCTCGGCGGCGTGACTTCCCAGCCGTCCGCGAGTTCGACCACATGCATGCCGAGGGCGGTAAAGATGCGGGTGACCTCACTGCCTGCCACGTCGATGCCAAGCAGGCGGCGGAGACGGGCATGGCGCAGCATCACCGGCGGATGGCTGGGCAGGTCTTCGAGGCGCTCGGCCACGGTGACCGGGCCCGCGCTGCCGCCGGCGATCTGCAGCAGCAGTTCGGTCGCGCGCTCGATAGCACGCCTGGGCAGCGCTGGATCGACGCCACGCTCGTAGCGATGCGAGGCATCCGTATGCATGCCGAGCTTGCGCGCGCGACCCATGATCGCCGCCGGCGCGAAGTGCGCGGCCTCGAGAAAGACGGTGCGCGTGGTGTCGGTCACGCGAGAGTCGAAGCCGCCCATGATGCCGCCGAGGGCCAGTGCRTTCGCCTCGTCCGCGATGACCACGAAGGAGGGATCGAGCTTCACGTCGCGCCCATCGAGCAACTTGAGGCTTTCACCCTGCCCCGCATGGCGCACGATGATGGCGCCGGAGAGCTTATCGTTGTCGAACGCGTGCAACGGATGGCCAAGCTCCAGCATCACGTACTGCGTGATGTCGACGATGGCGCTGATCGGACGGATACCGGCGCGACGCAGGCGCTCAGCCATCCACAGCGGGGACGACACGCTGGCGTCGACACATTCGATGATGCGGCCGAGGTAGCGGGGCGCATCGGCTCCCGCTTCCAGGCGGACGTCGCGAGCGGCGCTGGCGGTGACCGGCGCCGCGGCGCTGCCGATGGTCTTGACGCGGCTACCGAACAGCGCGGCGACGTCGTGCGCCAGGCCGTTGAGGCCGAGCACGTCCGGGCGGTTCGGTGTGACCTTCAGTTCGATGCTGGCATCGGGCAGACCAAGGTACTCGGCGAGCGGCTGACCGATCACGGCGTCCGCCGGCAGTTCCAGCAGGCCCGATGCATCGGCGTCGATGAGGAGCTCCTTCGCCGAACAGAGCATGCCGAAGGAATCGACACCACGCAGTTTCGCTGCCTTGATGTCGATGTTGCCCGGAAGCTTTGCGCCCACTTTCGCCAGCGGCACGCGGATGCCCACGCGCGCATTCGGCGCACCGCAGACGATCTGCAGGAACTCGCCCTGCCCCGCGTCCACCTTGCACACCTGCAGGCGATCGGCTTCGGGATGCTTCACCGCCTCGACGATCTCGGCGACGACGACGCCGTCGAGGTGCTCGCCCAGCGGGGTGACCTCTTCGACTTCAAGGCCGGCCATCGTCAGTGCGTGGACCAGCGTCGCGCGATCCGCGTCGATGGCAACCAGTTCACGCAGCCAGTTTTCAGAGAATTTCATGGGAGCGACTCGTTAACGTGGGGTCGAGGGCTATCAGGCGAACTGGCGCAGGAAGCGCAGGTCGTTCTCGAAGAAGGCGCGCAGGTCGCCCACGCCGTAACGCAGCATGGCGAAGCGCTCTACGCCGAGGCCGAAAGCGAAGCCCGTATAACGTTCCGGATCGATGCCGCAATTCTTCAGCACGGTCGGATGGACCATGCCGCAACCGAGGACTTCGAGCCAGCGTTCGGTGCCATCTTCGGCATCCCAGCGGATGTCCACTTCGGCCGAGGGCTCGGTGAAGGGGAAGTAGCTCGGACGGAAACGCATCTCGAAATCGCGCTCGAAGAACGCGCGGATGAATTCGGCCAGCGTGCCCTTCAGATCGGCGAAACTCGAAGTCTCGTCGACCAGCAGGCCTTCGATCTGGTGGAACATCGGCGAATGCGTCTGGTCCGAATCGCTGCGATAGACCTTGCCCGGCGCGATGATGCGGATCGGCGGCTGYCGGCCCTGCATGCTGCGGATCTGCACCGGCGAGGTGTGGGTACGCAGAAGACGCCCGTCACCGAAATAGAAGGTGTCGTGCATCGCGCGCGCAGGATGATGCGGCGGGAAGTTGAGCGCCTCGAAGTTGTGCCAGTCGTCCTCGATCTCGGGACCGTCGGCACGCTGGTAGCCGAGGCGGCCGAAAATATCGGCGATGCGCTCGAGGGCGCGAGTAATCGGGTGGATGCCGCCGTACTCACCGTCGCGGCCCGGCAGGGTCACGTCGATGCGCTCGGAGGCGAGGCGACGATCCAGCTCGGCCTGCTCCAGGGACTGCTTGCGAGCGGCAATGGCGTCGGTCAGGCGTTCCTTGACCCGGTTCACCTCCGCGCCGCGCGCCTTGCGCTCGTCGCCGGACAGCTGGCCCAGCGCCTTCAGCGCCGCGGTGACCGCACCATTCTTGCCCAGCAGGCCGACGCGAACGGCGTCGAGTGCCTCGAGCGAGGATGCGGCTTCGATGTCGCGCAGGGACGCGTCGATATGCTCGATCGATTCCATCGGTGTTCCTGACGGGGAAAAAAAATGGGGAGAAGGCCAGGCCTTCTCCCCACGTTATCCATCATCGCGCCGTATCGCTACGACGCGTGGTAAAGCGGATTACGCAGCCAGATGGGCCTTGGCCTTCTCTGCGATCACGCCAAATGCCTTGATGTCGTGCACGGCGAGGTCAGCGAGGACCTTGCGGTCGACGGCGATCTCAGCCTTGGCCAGGCCATTGATCAGGCGGCTGTACGACAGGCCGAACTGACGAGCGGCGGCATTGATACGGACGATCCACAGGGCGCGGAACTGACGCTTGCGCTGCTTGCGGCCGATGTAGGCGTACTGACCAGCCTTGATGACGGCCTGGTTGGCTACGCGGAAGACCTTGCGACGGGCGTTGTAATAGCCCTTTGCACGGCCGATGACTTTCTTATGACGACGACGGGCGGTAACGCCACGCTTAACACGAGCCATGGTTCAACCCTCCCTTAAAGATACGGCAGCATGCGAGCCACACTCTTGGTGTCGCAGGCTTTCACGTGGTTGGGAGCGCGCAGGCCGCGCTTACGCTTGGTCGACTTCTTCGTCAGGATGTGCGACTTGAAGGCGTGACCAGCCTTGAACTTGCCAGATGCGGTCTTGCGAAAACGCTTCGCTGCCGCCCGGTTGGTCTTGATCTTGGGCATCGGAATGCTCCGTATTCGGGTTGCTGACTGTTCCGGCGGCGTGCCCAGGGGCAACGCACTTTCCTTCCTGCCGGGTACGGTGGTTCGGCCTATCCATACGGGCCGAGCCGGCGATGATACCGAAACGTGAAGGGCTGCGCCAGTGGTGCCTATCGCGCCTGAATAGGCCCGATGGCTCTTTGTGGGAGCTGATTCATCGGCGAATGGGTGCTCGCCGTGGCTGTGGCCCGCTGCCGCGGAATCGCCGCTGAAGCGGCTCCCACAAGGGGCGCCGCTTCCGGGGTGGATCAGATCTTCTTCTTCGGGCCGATCATCATGACCATCTGGCGGCCTTCGAGACGGGGGAACGACTCCACCACGCCGTCTTCGCCGATATCGCCCTGAACCCGGCGGGCCAGGTTCTGGCCGAGGTCCTGATGGGACATTTCGCGGCCGCGGAAGCGGATCGTGACCTTGACCTTGTCGCCTTCCTCAAGGAACTCGCGCATCTTGCGGAGCTTGATCTGGTAGTCGCCTTCGTCAGTGACGGGGCGGAACTTCACTTCCTTGATTTCGACCTGCTTCTGCTTCTTCTTGGCAGCCGAGGCCTTCTTCTGGGCTTCGAACTTGAACTTGCCGTAATCCATGATCTTGCAGACCGGCGGATCGCCGTTCGGCTGGATTTCGACCAGGTCCATGCCCAGCTCTTCAGCGGCCTTGATGGCGTCATCCGTCCGCATGATTCCGAGCTGCTCGCCTTCCGCGCCAAGCACGCGGACCTGCGGGACACGGATGTCTTTGTTCTTGCGATTACCCTTGTTATCGGTCGTAGCGATACCGCTATCCTCCAGAAGATTGAACCAGGTGCCGGACGCGAGCGATCAGCGCTGCGTCTCGGCCTTCAGCTTTTCGACGAACTGGGCCACCGGCATGCTGCCGAGGTCCTCTCCGCCACGGGTACGTACGGAAATGGTGCCCGTTTCCTTCTCGCGGTCGCCGACCACGATGAGATAAGGGACCTTCTGCAACGTATGCTC
>NZ_JBFUJE010000281.1:0-5111 GCF_056401535.1 Luteibacter sp. P4_E6
GAATGAATCATTCAACGGACGGCTACGCGACGAATGCCTCAACGAGCACTGGTTTCCCAGCCTGCTGCACGCGCGAACCGAGATCGAAAACTGGCGCCGTGAATACAACGAGGAACGACCGAAGATGGCACTGGGCGGGCTGACGCCCGCCGCCTACGCAAAACAGTTACAGTAAATCCCGGACTCAAACCGAACCGCTACTCAAGGCGGGGGGACGTCGGACGCGCTGCGGGCGAAGTATCCATCACTTAAAAGGCCGGTGGGTTTATACCTTCGCATGGCTTCCCATGACCTGGTCATCGGAGAGGGCACCGAGCAGGAGCCGACGTCATTCAAACGGGCGAACTATTTTGATGGCTCGGTCCTCATGACGCCCATTTCAAAAATCACCCACCGTGACATCGTGTACGTAAGATCTCCTGAATATCCCGGGGTCTGCGATGATCTGAAGAGCAATCTGGTTGCGTACGAATGGTGTACCGGCGCGCGCGGTCCATCTACGCAGGATCAACGTCTTTATGAATGCAAGGACGAGCAGTGCGATAGCGGACTGCCGCCTGACACTTTAGACGCCGGGCCGAAGTCACGATGACCGGGAGCGAGCCTGAGGAATAAGGCCCGCCTGCTCCTGCCGAACGGGGTGCGGTGCCGATCGGAGGAGGTCGATGTCATAATCGGGCGTACGGGCCAAAACAGGGGTTTCTCATGAGCGATTTTGAAGCGCCGTCGCGCGAATACACGCGTCCGCCGATGACGCGCGGTGTTGATCCGCAGCGCATGAACTGGCTTTGGCAGTTGATCCTGCAGGCGACCGACCTGGATCCGAACGAGGTGCGTGCGGCGCTGGTGGCCTCCGGTGTGGCAGTTACCGGGAAGCGCCTGCATAGCTGGGAAGTGAGCGATCAGGACGACGCGTACTTTCCGCTGTCGATCRCGGAGCTGGAGCGGAACCTGCGCTCGGTGGTTGCGATGAAGAAGCAGAAGGCCGAGGCGATTGATGCGGCGATCGAGACCCAGCCTGAGGCCCCGCCCGAGGAATAACACTGCACGCTGCTTGGTAGGAGCCGATTCATCGGCGAATGGGTGCTTGCCGTAACCGGGCCCGCTGCCGCGGGATCGCCGGCAATAGCCGGCTCCCACACTGTTGTTGCAAGCCCCCATCGTTGTTGCAAGCACCCATCGTTGTTGCAAGCATCCATCGCCGATGAATCGGCTTCTACCAAGCACAGGCCCGGCAGGGCCTGAAGAGAAACGTTCGCGTTAGCGAACCTTCCTTTTCATCGGGCGAGGGTTACGAATAGCGCTCGGACAAGAACCGATAAAACGCGCGCAGACCCTGGGCTTCACCACCGCGCGGATGGGCCGGGCGGTCGGCGTCGTTCCACGAGTAGGTGTCCAGGTGCATCCAGTTCTGGGTCTCGGGAATGATGCGTTCGAGGTAGAGCGCGGCGGTGACGGCGCCGGCGTGACGCGAGGGGCCGGCGTTGGCGAAGTCCGCCACGTACGACTCCAGCATGCGACGGTACGGACGCCACAGCGGCAAGCGCCAGAGCGGATCGCCGACGAGTTCCGCTGAGCCGATGACGTGGTCGGCGAGCTGGTCGCGGTTGGTGAACAGCGCGGGCAGCTCGGGACCGAGTGCCACACGCGCGGCGCCGGTCAGCGTCGCGAAATCGATGATCAGATCCGGGGCCTGCTCCACCGCGTAGGCGATGGCATCGCAGAGCACCAGGCGACCTTCGGCATCGGTGTTGTCCACTTCCACCGTGTGTCCGGCGCGCGTCTTGATGACATCGCCCGGGCGCATGGCATTCCCGGCGATAGCGTTCTCGACGGCAGGAACGAGCAGGGTGAGGCGCACCGGCAGGCGCGCCTGCATCACCAGACCGGCGAGCGCGATAGCGTGTGCCGCGCCGCCCATGTCCTTCTTCATCCAGCGCATGCCATCGGACGGCTTGATGTCCAGGCCGCCGGTGTCGAAACAGACGCCCTTGCCGATGATGACCAGCTTCGGGTTGGAGTTCTTGCCCCAGTTCAGTTCGATCATGCGCGGCGCACGATGGCTTGCGCGGCCTACGGCATGAATGGTCGGGAAGTTCGCGGCGAGTAGTTCATCGCCTACCCATTCCTGCACCTTCGCCTTGTGTTCCTCGGCATGCGCGCGGATGGCGGCGGCGAGATGTTCCGGGCCCATATCTTCGGTGGGCGTATTGACCAGGTCGCGCACCTGCGTCGTGGCGTCGATCACCGGCTGCACGGRGCGCAGCGTCGCGGCGTCCACGACCAGCTGTGCCGGCGGACGCGCACGCGCGCGGTAACGATCGAAACGGTAGGCACCGAGTGCCCAGCCGAGTGCAAGCAGGTCGCGGTCTTCGATGACGCTCTCGGCGGCGARCTCGTACAGACCTTCAGGCAGGCGCGAGGGCAGGGAGCCGAGCGCCGCGATGGGATCCGTGCGGTCGACTCCGACAAGAATGCGCGCGATGGCGCCACTGGCGTCGGGCAGTACGAGGATGGCGCCCGGTGTCGGACGAAAGGCCGTCGAGATCAGCCACTGCCGATGCACCGCATCGAGCCGACCTTCGGCCRCCGGCATGCCTGCCATATCGACGGTCTCGATGGGGATGACGATACGTTTCCCGGACTTGCGTTCGATCAGCGGCGACATCAGGCCTCCCGTGCCTCGCGGTCATTGGCAACCGCGTCAATGGATTGTTGCAATCGGTGAACCGCTATTCTAGCTGTCCGTAACCGCCGACGCTTCTACCCAATCGGCTAAATGGGTCATATCCGGAAATTCCATGTCGGGCGCAGGTCCATGCGACCACACCTCACCCGTGCGATTGAGCCAAACGGTACGCAAGCCTGCCTCGCGCGCGCCGACGACATCCAGCAAGGGATCGTCGCCGACATGCAGGATCTCGCCGGGCTCGATACCCAGGGCTTCCGCGGCGGCCAGGAAAATGCGAGCGTCCGGCTTGGCCACGCCCAGTCCACCGGCGCTGATGCGCGTGTGGAAGAGGTGGTGCAGGCCGATGATCTCCAGGTCCGCGTTGCCGTTGGAGATGCTGACGATGGGCACGCGGTGCGCGATGCGCTCCAGCGCCGGCAGGCTGTCGGGGTAGAGCTCCACGTTATTGCGGGCGGCGAAGTACAGCCGCCACAGTTCATCCACCGGGGCATCGTCGATGCCGCAGTGCGCGAAGGCGGCGCGGATGGTCATCCGGCGCTGTTCGCTGAAATCGTGGGAAAGATGGGTGTTGTCGCGGGCGATCTGCTCGCGAAGCTCACGCATGGCCTCGATCGGCCATGCGCTTGCGACATCGGGATGGTGTTGCCTGAGCCAGCGGTCGACGACGTGCTCGGCCTCGATAAGGGCCGGCAGAACCGGCCACAGGGTATCGTCGAGGTCGAGGGAGACGGCGCGGACGGCCATAGGGCTCAGCGTGCGCTCACCTTGAGCACCTGGCCGGCGTGGACATTGTTGTCCTTCAGGCCGTTCATGGCGCGCAGCTGGTTCACGTCCACCGCGTTCTTCTTGGCGATGGAGTAGAGCGTGTCGCCGGCCGAGACCTTATAGGTGCGCGAAGCGACCATGGCGGCCGGCTTCTTCGCTTCCTTGGCGGCCGCGACCTTGGCTTCCGGCTTCGCAGCGGCCGGCTTGGCCTCGCTCAGCTTCGGCAGGACGACCTTGTTCGACTTCTCGGAGCTGTCGATCGCCGGCTTGGCGGCGATCTTGCCCTTCACCGTGACGGCATCGGCCAGGACCTTGGCGAACTTGCCGCCGACCTTGGCGTTGTCGGAGACCGAGAAGGCTTCCGAATGGACGCCGGAGAAGCCGACGTGCGCCGAGGTACTGACGCTGGCGACGACCGCGGCGAACTGCGACGGCTCAGCCGTGGTGGCAACAGAGGCCTTGGCCTCTTTGGCCGCCTTGGCGCCCTTGCCCTTGGTCTCTGCCTTGGCGACAGCGACTTCCTTCGCGGCTTCCGCCGGAGCGGCAGCGGCGACGGTCGGCGCAGTGGTCATCGCCTGGCCCACGTTGGCACGGGTGCCGACGGTGGAAGCGATCGTCGCGCGGCGAGCGGCATCGCCCGCAGCGAGCGAGGCGCCATCGGCGTACGGCACGAGGCTGTGCGAACGAAGCAGGGCGCTACCGGTGCTCGAAGTGACGAAAGCAAGGAATTCCTTGATCTCGGCGGCCTTCGGGTTGGTGTCGTTGGTGACCAGGTAGATCTCGCTGTAGAGCACGTAGGCGCCGCTGGCGACCGTCGATGCCGACGGCGTGACGCCGTCGATCTGCAGGATCTTCACCTTCTTGTTCGAGGCCACGCCCGCGAGGGTGGTAGCGCCCAGACCCTGCTTGTCGAGGGTCACGCCCTCTTCGAGCTTGGCCACATTGACGTACAGGCGCGGTGCGGCGACGGGCTGGTTGCCACGTCCGAACAGCAGGCGACGCATGCTGTATTCCACACCATCGGCCGGGCTGGCCACGGCGTAGAGGTTGATCGGGGCATCGGCACCGCCGAGCTCCTTCCAGTTCGTGATGTGCCCCATGTAGATCTCATGGAGCTGCTTGAGCGTGATGTTGCTCACCGGGTTGGACGGGTAGGTGACCATCACCAGGGCGTCCCACGCCACAGGCGTGAAGGTGAGTGACTGCTCGGCAGCGCCGACACCCGGACGCGCGGAGCCGGCGATATCCGCCGTGCCCTTGACGACAGCGTCGATACCGGAGGCCGTATTGAAGGGCTGCAGCTCGAACTTGCCCTTGCCGGATTTCTCCCAGGCCTTGGCGACGTCGATGACCACGCCGCGCGCGGTGGTGATATCGCCACGCCAGATGAGAGCCGTGTCGGCAGCGAAAAGGGTTGCAGAGGCGCTAAGGCCGATCAGCGTGGCGGTAAACAGTCGCGCAAGACGGAGAGACATGGACGGCAAGAACCTCGGGACGGAAGCGGGGTTGGGCATTGGGGCGCAATTGTGGGCTATTGAGGCCGTCGGCGCACCCTTTGACGTCAATCGGCATCCTGCCGGGGGGAAACGGAACGTAGGCTGTCGGGGTTGTGTGGGGGAGAGCATCGCCGATGAATCGGCTCCTACCGAGCAAG
>NZ_JBFUJE010000282.1:0-5099 GCF_056401535.1 Luteibacter sp. P4_E6
GCCTGAACGCCAACGGTCTGCCGACCCTCGGCACGCCGATCTCGCAGGACGCGATCCAGGAATACAACATCTCCACCGCGAACTACGACGTGGCGACCCGTCGCGGCGTCGGCGCCAACATCAACGCCGTGACCAAGAGCGGTACGAACGACTTCCACGGTTCGGTGTACTACGCATTCCAGAACCAGAACATGATCGGCGACAACGAGGCCAACAAGCCGTACGCCGGTTTCGATCGCCAGTTCACCGCAGGCGGCACCGTCGGTGGCCCGATCATCAAGGACAAGCTGTTCTTCTTCGGCCTGTACGAGAAGAGCAAGCAGATCGGTTCGGGTAGCCCGTACGGCCCGTCGGATTCCGGCGCGAGGATTCCGGTCAAGAACCTGACCACGGCCCAGCTCAACCAGATTCGCAGCATCGCCCAGGGCCTCGGCCTCGGCGACATTGGCACGGTTGGTGGCGGTAACCAGAACCTTCAGGACAAGCGTTACCTCGGTAAGCTGGACTGGAACATCACCGACAACCACCGCGCCAGCTTCACCTACAGCGAGACCAAGGAGCAGAAGCCCACCATCACGGGCTCTGACACCAAGCTCGTGCTGTCGAGCGGCTGGTACAACACCAGCGTCGACAACAAGTCGTACGCGCTGCATTTCTACGATGACTGGTCGGACATCTTCTCCAGCGACACCACCGTGTCGTACGCCAAGTTTGCGCAGAACCGCACGCCGAACGGCCCGGACATGCCGGACGTCACCGTCTATCCGACCACACTCGCCAATGGCGGCGCGGTGGAGTTCGGTTCGGAGTTCTCGAGCCAGCAGAACGTGCTGAACGTGAAGTCGTGGAACGCCGCATGGGCCGGCTCGCTGTACCTCGGCGACCACACCGTGAAGGGCGGTTTCGACTACGAGAAGGACGATTACTACAACCTGTTCCTGCAGGGCGCCTTCGGTAGCTACACCTTCGAAGAACTGCCGGCCGCGAACGGTGCCAATAATGGCCTCGCCAACTTTGCCAACGGCAAGTACTGGAAGTATTCGTACAACCGTCCGGCCGATGGTCGTAGCCTCAGCGACGTCGCTGCGGCTTATAGCTTGCAGCAGTGGGGCGTGTTCCTGCAGGACACCTGGCAGGCTACGCAAAACCTGTCTGTCCAGTACGGCTTCCGCGTCGACATCCCGCTGATGAACGACAAGCCGCTGTACAACGCGACCTATGCCGCTCCTCAGAACTACGGCCAGACCAATCAGTACAACATCGACGGCCATCGCGTCTTCCAGCCGCGCATGTCGTTCAACTACCAGTTCAACACCGAGCACATGACGCAGCTGCGTGGCGGCGCTGGCTTGTTCGTGACCAACCAGCCGGCTGTGTGGCTGGGTAACATCTTCTCGAACTCTGGCGTGACCCAGACGCAATACGCCTGCGGCCCGACCAATGGCGGCACGTTCCCCTGCACCACCAACCTGCCGGCATTCAGCCCGAACGCTGGCGCACAGAACAATGGTGCCGCGGGCGGGTCGATGACGGTCAATACCGTCACCAAGGACTGGAACATCCCGACCGCCTGGAAGCTCAGCCTCGGCTTCGACAAGGAGCTTCCGTGGTGGGGCCTGATCGCGACGGTTGACTACGAGCACATCGACCAGCGTGATGCCATCTACTTCAAGAACACCAACCTCGGCGCGCCGCAGCGCGTTGCACCGGATGGTCGCGCCAACTATTACTTGACTACGGGTGCTGCCAACTCGACTGGCCAGCGCTCACGCGCCGGTGCCAATTCGAAGTTCTCCGGTAACAACATCGAGCTGGGTAACACGAGCAAGGGCGAAGCGGACAGCCTTGCGCTGTCGATGAAGAAGAACTTCTCCGACGACTGGTCCGGCATGGTCGGCTTCACCTGGACTCGCTCGACGGAAGTCAATCCGGGTACGTCCAGCGTCGCCAGCTCGAACTGGAACAACAACTACGTTCTCAATTCGAACGAAGACAAGGCCAGCACGTCGAACTACTCGACCCCGCGTCGTGTGATCGCCGCCCTGACCTGGCAGCACGCCTTCTTCGGCGACTACAACACCACCGCCAGCGTGTTCTACGACGGCCATTCGGCTGCCCCGTACACCTGGGCCTTCGGCAACGATGCCAACGGTGACGGCCAGACCAACGACGTGGCTTTCGTTCCGAAGGAAGGCCAGGTCGAGTTCAAGCCGGGCACCAACCCGGCGCTGGTGCAGTCGTTCTATAACTACATCCAGAACAACGATTACCTGAAGCACGAGCAGGGCAAGACGGCGCAGCGTAACGGCGACCGTGCCGGCTGGATCAACCAGATCGACCTGAGCTTCCAGCAGGAGATCCCGGGGATTTTCAAGGGTAACAAGGGCATCATCAAGCTCGATATCTACAACTTCACCAATATGCTGAACAAGCATTGGGGTATCGAGAAGCGCGTGAACTTCCCGGGCGGTCGCGGTCTGGCTGACTACGCCGGTATCAACACCGCGACGAACAAGTACATTTACGACATCACGGGTAAGAATTACTCCTCGGGTAATAACTACCAGCCGCTCGCCATCCCGACCTACGTCAACAACAACGATGATCTCGCCCAGCGTTGGTCGGTCCTGCTGACGGTCAAGTACGCGTTCTAAGCCCCGCGCCGATAACCGCGGCGAGCAGCACACGAGGCAACGGATTGCCTCTCAACCGAGAGCCGGCACCTCCAAAGGTGCCGGCTTTTTTTGCAGGAGCCGATTTATCGGCGATAGGGTGCTCGCGCCACGCTGGCACGCTGGCGCGGGATCGCCGATGAATCGGCTCCTACAGGAACGGGCGGTGGCGGGGTGGTCTTGACCCCTACGCCCGCCACGCGTGATCCTAGGCGGTCCGCTCCCGATCCGGAGCGGGGTTCGCCGCTAATTCGCGGTCAGAAGGACGAGTCACACCATGAATGCCAATCAGTTCGGGGAGCCGGTATCCGGCAAGACGGTCAGTGCCCGCGTTTCGCCGGCCGGCGGCCTCGATATCCTTTCCCGCAACGAGGTCGCGCGCCTGCGCGACGCCAGCGGGTCCGGGTTGCACCAGCTGCTGCGCGGCTGCGCACTGGCGGTACTGACGTCGGGCAACCTTTCAGACGATCCGGGCACGATGTTCGGAAAGTATCCGGACTTCGATATCCAGGTGCTGCAGGAAGACCGCGGCATCAAGATCGAGCTGAAGAATGCGCCGGAACAGGCCTTCGTCGACGGCCGTATCATCCGCGGCATCAACGAACTGCTGGTCGCCGTCGTACGCGACATCGTCTACGTGTCGACGCAGCTGGAAGCGGGCGCCTTCGACCTGGACGACAGCGTGGGTATCACGCATGCCGTGTTCGAGATCCTGCGCAATTCGCGCATCCTGCGTCCGCAGATCGATCCGAATCTTGTCGTCTGCTGGGGCGGTCACTCGATCTCGCGCGACGAATACGAGTACACCAAGCGGGTCGGCTACCAGCTCGGCCTGCGCGCCATGGATATCTGCACKGGTTGCGGCCCGGGTGCGATGAAGGGTCCGATGAAGGGAGCGACCATCGCGCATGCCAAGCAGCGTCGCAAGGGCAACCGGTACATCGGTGTGACCGAGCCGGGCATCATTGCCGCCGAGTCGCCGAACCCGATCGTCAACAACCTGGTGATCATGCCGGACATCGAGAAGCGCCTCGAGGCCTTCGTCCGTCTCGGCCACGGCATCATCGTGTTCCCCGGTGGCGTCGGCACGGCGGAAGAAATCCTCTACATGCTCGGCATTCTCCTGCTGCCGAAGAACAAGGGCATTCCGTTCCCGTTGATCTTCACCGGTCCGAAGAACTCGGCGTCGTACTTCGAGCAGATTGACCGCTTCCTGCGGCTGGCGCTCGGCGAAGAGATCGCGACGCACTACAAGATCATCATCGACGATCCGGTGGCCGTCGCCCACGTCATGGTCACCGGGATCGACAAGGTGCGTAATCACCGTCTGGACAACAAGGACGCCTTCTTCTTCAACTGGGCGCTGGATATCCCGCTGCCGTTCCAGCAGCCGTTCCGTCCCAACCACGAGGCGATGGCTGGCCTGGCCCTGCATCGCGACCGTCCGCGTCACGAGCTCGCGGCCGAYCTGCGCCGTGCGTTCTCGGGCATCGTGGCCGGCAACGTCAAGGAAGAGGGCGTGCGCGCCATCGAGCAGTTCGGTCCGTTCGTCATCGACGGCGAGCCGGAAATCATGCGTGCGCTGGACGACCTGCTGAAGGCGTTCGTCGAACAGCACCGCATGAAGCTTCCCGGTGGCACAGCCTACGAGCCTTGCTACGTGGTGCGTACGTAAAACTACGTAACGGCGCCGCCCGCGGGCGGCGCCGTTCTTCGAGTTCCTGAACGGGACGCCGAAAGGGCGCCCCGTGCATCACATGTCCTAGACGACCCTCTGCGCGACGATGCACTCCGAGTCCACTGCCGGAGTTACCCATGCTCGTCACCATCCTGCTCGTCATCCTCATTCTTGCCCTCGTCGGCGGCCTCCCCACGTGGGGTTATTCGCGGTCCTGGGGCTATGGTCCGAGCGGCGGCATCGGCGTTATCCTCGCGATCATCCTGGTCTGCTGGCTGCTTGGCGTCTTCTGATCCCCGGCGTCGGGGCGGCCACGTCCCGACGCCCTCTGGAGGAAGTCATGGCTCGACCCCATCGTCCCGTGCCTGACACGGACAAGACGCCTCCCGGAACCTCGCCGCCGCCTTACGACCAGGAGCCGGTCGAGCGCCCCGGTCCCGATCCGGACACCGACGGTGAGCCCCTGGACACGTGATGGCGTTCCGTCGCGCGCGCTGGCCGGGAGACATCCTGCCGCGCTCCTTCTATCAGCGAGACGCGCGTGTTGTCGCCCAGGCACTGCTCAACAAAGTCCTGGCCTGTGCGGACGGGCGGGCAGGGCGCATCGTCGAGGTCGAGGCGTATATCGGTGCCATCGATCCCGCGGCGCACACCTTCCGCGGGAGGACGCCACGCAACGCCGTGATGTTCGGCCCGGCCGGGCACATGTATGTCTACTTCACCTATGGGATGCACTGGTGCGCCAATAC
>NZ_JBFUJE010000283.1:0-5080 GCF_056401535.1 Luteibacter sp. P4_E6
CGAGATAGGTGGTGATCTCGGCATCCTCGCCGCGGCCGATCAGGCCGAGCTCGGAAATGCCGCCGACTTCGGTGGTGAAGCGGACGCAGCGCGTGCAGTGGATGCAGCGGTTCATCACGGTCTTCACCAGCGGGCCGATATACTTGTCTTCGACCGCACGCTTGTTTTCCGTGTAGCGCGAGCTGTCGATGCCGAAGGCCATCGCCTGGTCCTGCAGKTCGCACTCGCCGCCCTGGTCGCAGATSGGGCARTCCAGCGGATGGTTGATCAGCAGGAATTCCATCACGTTGCGCTGCGACTTCAACGCCTTGTCCGAACGCGTGAACACCTTCATGCCCTCGCCTACCGGCGTGGCGCAGGCGGGTGCCGGCTTCGGCATCTTCTCGATTTCCACCAGGCACATGCGGCAGTTGGCGGCGATCGGAAGCTTGCGGTGATAGCAGAAACGCGGAATGGGAATCCCGACGGCGTCGGCCGCCTCGATGATCATCCGACCCTTGGCTATCTGCACCGGAACGCCGTCGATCTCGATATTGACCAGATCCGGCGCGGCATTGGCTACGGGCTGCGCACTCATGCAGCGACTCCAGTGGTGACCGTGTCCGCCGGGCCGTCGACGATCGACCGGCCATGCTCCACGTAGTATTCGAATTCGTGCCAGAAGTTGGCCAGGAAGCCCTGCACCGGCCACGCGGCGGCTTCACCGAACGCGCAGATGGTGTGGCCCTCGATCTGACCGGCAACAGCCTTCAGGCGATGAAGATCGTCCGTCGTGCCCTTGCCTTCGACGATGCGCGAGAGCACGCGGTGCATCCAGCCGGTGCCTTCGCGGCACGGGGTGCACTGGCCGCACGACTCGGCCATGTAGAAGCGCGAGATGCGATGGCAGGCGCGAACCATGCAGGTGGTTTCGTCCATCACGATCACGGCGCCCGAACCCAGACCCGAGCCCGCCTTCTGCAGCGAGTCGTAGTCCATGGTGCATTCCATGATCTTCTCGGCCGTCAGCACCTTCATCGACGAACCGCCGGGGATGCAGGCCTTGAGCTTCTTGCCGCCGCGGATACCGCCGGCCATCTGCAGGAGTTCGGAGAACGGCGTGCCAAGACGGATCTCGAAGTTACCCGGGTTGGCCACGTGGCCGGAGACCGAGAAGATCTTCGGGCCGCCGTTGTTCGGCTTGCCGAGGTTGAGGAACCATTCCGCGCCGTTGCGCAGGATCGCCGGCACCGAAGCATAGGTCTCGGTGTTGTTGATCGTGGTCGGACGGCCATACAGACCGAAGCCAGCCGGGAACGGCGGCTTGAAGCGCGGCTGGCCCTTCTTGCCTTCCAGCGATTCCATCAGCGCGGTTTCTTCGCCGCAGATGTATGCGCCGGCGCCGAGGGCGTTGTAGATGTCCACGTCGATACCGGAGCCACCGATGTCCTTGCCGAGCAGGCCAGCCGCATAGGCTTCCTTCAGGGCTTCTTCGATGTGCTCGAACGGCTCGTGGTGGAACTCGCCACGCAGATAGTTGTAAGCGATGGTCGAGCCCGTGCAGTAGCACGCGATCGCCAGGCCTTCGATGACCGAATGCGGGTTGAAGCGCAGGATATCGCGGTCTTTGCAGGTACCCGGCTCGGATTCGTCCGAATTGCACAGGATGTACTTCTGGCCCGGTGCCGTGCGGGGCATGAAGCTCCACTTCAGGCCCGTGGGGAAGCCGGCGCCGCCGCGRCCGCGCAGCGCGCTCTTCTTGATCTCTTCGATCAGGGCGGCGGGATCAGGCTTCTCAGCCAGGATCTTGCGCCATGCCTTGTAACCGTCCACCTTTTCATAGCTCTCGAGCGCCCAGGGCTTCTCGAAATGCAGGGTCGTGTAGACGACCTGGTGTTCCTGCGGTGCGGGTCCGACCGGACCAGTGGTGCTAGCCATTGCCCTTACCTCACTTAAGACCGTCGAGGATCGCGTCGACCGAATCGGTCGTCAGCTTCTCGTGGTAGTGACCGTTGACGACCATCATCGGCGCGCCCGCGCAAGCGGCGAGGCACTCCTCTTCCTGCTTGAGATAGATGCGGCCGTCGGCGGTGCTCTCGCCGGTCTTGATGCCGAGCTTCTTCTCGCAATGGCGAACCAGGCCTTCGGCCCCGTTCAACCAGCAGGAAATGTTGGTGCAGATGGCGACGTTGTTGCGACCGACAGGCGTGGTCTCGAACATCGAGTAGAAGCTCGCGACCTCGTACGCCCAGATCGCCGGCAGTTCGAGGTACTTCGCGACAGCCGTGATCAGTTCGTCGGTGAGGTAACCGACGTTCTGTTCCTGCGCCGCCATGAGCGACTGGATCAGCGCGGAGCGCTTGCGATCCGGCGGAAACTTGGAAACCCAGTGATCGATGTGGCTGCGGGTGTGATCGTTGAGCACGACAAGAGGATCGACGTCCTTGACCTGCTCAAAATGTCCGGTGGCTTTCATGATTCAGTTCACTCCGTCGACTTAGCGGTCGACTTCGCCAAAGACGAGATCGTAGGTGCCAATCATCGCGACGACGTCGGCGAGCATGTGGCCTCTTACGATCGCGTCCATGGAAGACAGGTGGGCGAAGCCGGGCGCGCGCAGATGCACGCGGAAAGGCTTGTTCGCACCGTCGGACACGAGATAGCAGCCGAACTCGCCCTTGGGCGCTTCGACGGCGGTATAGGTTTCACCGGCAGGCACACCGTAGCCTTCCGTGAAGAGTTTGAAGTGGTGGATCAGCGCTTCCATGTCGCTCTTCATTTCTTCGCGGCTGGGCGGCGCGACCTTGTAGTTCTGCACCATCACCGGGCCCGGGTTGGCCTTCAGCCACGCCACGCACTGCTTGATGATGTTGTTCGACTGGCGCATCTCTTCGACGCGAACCAGGTAACGGTCGTAGCAGTCGCCGTTGACGCCCACCGGAATGTCGAATTCCATGTTCGCGTAGGCGGCGTACGGCTGCTTCTTGCGCAGATCCCAGGCAATGCCCGAGCCGCGCAGCATCGCGCCGGTCATGCCCCAGGCCTGCGCCTTCTCGGGCGGGATGACGCCGATGCCGACCGTACGCTGCTTCCAGATACGGTTGTTGGTCAGCAGCGATTCGTACTCATCGACGCGCGCCRGGAAGTCGTTGGTGAACTCCGTGAGGTAGTCCAGCATCGAGCCTTCGCGCCACGAGTTGCGGCGCTTGAGGTCCGCGCCTTTGTGCCACGGCGACTCGCGGTACTTCGACATCTGGTCCGGCAGGTCACGGTAAACGCCACCCGGGCGGTAGTACGTGGCGTGCATGCGCGCGCCCGATACCGCCTCGTAGACGTCCATCAGCTCTTCGCGTTCGCGGAACGCATAGAGGAAGACGGCCATGGCGCCGAGATCGAGCGCGTTCGAACCCACCCACATGAGGTGGTTGAGAATGCGGGTGATCTCGTCGAACATCGTGCGGATGTACTGCGCACGGATGGGTGCCTGGATGCCGAGCAGGTTCTCGATGGCCAGCACGTAGGCGTGCTCGTTGCACATCATCGAGACGTAGTCGAGGCGATCCATGTAACCGATGGACTGGTTGAACGGCTTGGACTCGGCCAGCTTCTCGGTGCCACGGTGCAGCAGGCCGATATGCGGATCGGCGCGGACGATCGTCTCGCCGTCCATCTCCAGCACCAGGCGCAACACGCCATGCGCAGCGGGATGCTGCGGGCCGAAGTTCATCGTGTAATTGCGAATTTCTTCCACGGCTTAATTCTCCCGCCAATGATCGGCGGATTCCGCCCTGGCCTGATCGAGATCGGCGTCGTTACGGATCGTGCGCGGCACGAGCACGCGCGGTTCGATCGAGACGGGTTCGTAAATGACACGCTTCTGTTCGGGGTCGTAGCGCACTTCGACGTTACCGATCAGCGGGAAATCCTTCCGGAACGGATGGCCCACGAAGCCGTAGTCCGTGAGGATGCGACGGAGATCCGGGTGACCATCGAAGATGATGCCGTACAGGTCGAAGGTCTCGCGCTCGAACCAGTCCGTGCCCGGCCACACCGGCGTCACCGACGGGACGATCGGGAAGGCATCGTCTTCGCAGAAGATGCGCAGGCGGATGCGCTGGTTGAGTTCGATCGACAGCAGGTGGATGACCGCGGCATAACGACGCGGCTGCTCGACCTTGCGCGGGCGGTCGGCCCACGTGAAGCGACCCATGGCCTCACCTTCCACGCCACGCGAGAAGCTATCGCCCTGCGCGGTGTCGGTGTCCCACTCGGTCTGCCCGTAGCTGAGGTAGTCGACGCCGCAGACGTCGATAGGAATGGTGAAGCGGAAGCCCGCCTCGTCGCGCAGCGCGGTAGCCACGGCGATCAGGTCACGCGGAGCCACCTCAGCGGTGACTTCGTTGCGGTCGACCTTCACCGTCAGCATGTCGCCGAAGCGCGCGGCGAGCCGTTCGACCAGCGAGGTCTCGTTAATAACGCTCATGTGCGATGCCCTGTTAACGCGCGATCGTGTGGGTGCGACGGATCTTCTTCTGCAACTGCAGGATGCCGTGGATCAGCGCTTCGGCCGTCGGCGGGCAACCCGGCACATAGATATCGACCGGCACGATCCGATCGCAGCCGCGAACGACCGAGTAGGAATAGTGGTAGTAACCGCCGCCGTTGGCGCAGGAACCCATGGAGATGACCCATTTCGGCTCGGGCATCTGGTCATAGACCTTGCGCAGAGCCGGGGCCATCTTGTTCACCAGGGTGCCGGCGACGATCATCACGTCGGACTGGCGGGGGCTGGGACGGAAGACGACGCCGAAGCGGTCCAGATCGAGGCGCGCGGCACCCGCGTGCATCATTTCGACCGCGCAGCAGGCCAGGCCGAAGGTCATCGGCCACATGGAACCGGTACGCGCCCAGTTCATCAGGGCATCGATGCTGGTCACGCCGAAGCCACGATTGACGACCGGGGCGTCGCCGTTAGGACGCAGGATGTCGTCGACGAGGTTGAGCGGCGTCGGGTTGTGCATCACCCGATCGATGGTGGTCATCACTCCCATTCGAGCGCTCCCTTCTTCCAGACGTAAGCGAAACCGACCACGAGCAGCGC
>NZ_JBFUJE010000284.1:0-5046 GCF_056401535.1 Luteibacter sp. P4_E6
TCGAGGAACCCGCTTAGATGCCGGACCGTCACGACGTCACGCCGCCGCCCCTGCCAGGTCGCCCGCAACCCGTTCCGCCGCCGCGGCGCGGAGGCGGTTTCGGCCGCTTCCTGCGCGGCCTCGGTCGGGGCATCAACATCACCCGGCTGGTCATCATCAACGTGATCTTCTTCGGGCTGCTTGCGGTTTTCCTGATCGCGCTCATGGTAAGTGGCCATACGAGCGCGGTGCAGGACAAGACCGTGCTGGTCCTGGCGCCCGAGGGGGCGCTGGTCGAGCAGTACAGCGCCGATGGGCTCTCGCGAGCCATCTCGCGGATGTCCGGCGATGGCGTGAAGCAGGTGCAGGTGCGCGACCTGGTGCGTGCGATCGATGCCGCCACGAAAGACAGCCGGATCAGCCAGATCGTGCTGCGTACCGACAAGCTGCAGGCAGGCGGATTCGCTGCGCTGCGCGAAGTGGGAGCGGCTCTGGATCGCTTCCGTGCCGCAGGCAAGCCGGTGCTCGCCTGGGCCGTGAGCCTTGAACAGGGCCAGTACTACCTCGCCGCGCACGCGGACAAGCTATACGTCGATCCGCAGGGCGGCGTGATGGCCACGGGCCTTGCGAACTACCGCCTCTTCTACAAGGACCTTCTCGACAAGCTCGGCGTTGAAGTGCACCTGTTCCGCGTCGGTCAGTTCAAAAGTGCGGCCGAGCCATTCATCCTCGATCACGCCTCGCCTGAGTCGAAGGAAGCTGATGCCTACTGGCTCGGCGGACTCTGGACGACCTGGATCGACGAAGTGGCGAAACTGCGCCATATCGCGCCGGCCACGCTGCGCGGCGATGTGGACAACCTCGCCGAACGCGTGCGTGACGCCCATGGCAGCCTCGCCGATCTGGCCGTGCAGGAAAAACTCGCTGACGGCATCGCCACCGAACAGCAGTTCGTGCAGATGCTGCGCGAGAGCGGCGTGCCCGCCGGCAAGAAGGACCAGGGCTTCCGACAGGTCGAACTCGACGGTTACCTCGCCGACCGCGGACTCTCCACCACCGACATGCTGCAGACCGATCCGGGCGTCACGGTGGTCGTCGCCGAAGGCGAGATCACCGGCGGCAAGCAGGCGCAGGGCAGTATTGGCGGCGATACCACGGCCGCTTTGATCCGTACCGTGCGTGCCGATCGCCGCACCCGTGCACTGGTGCTGCGCGTGAATTCGCCGGGCGGCGAAGTCTACGCCGCCGAACAGATTCGCCGTGAAGTAGAGCTGACACGCGCGGCGGGCATTCCCGTGATCGTCTCGATGGGCGATGTCGCCGCAAGCGGCGGTTACTGGATTTCCATGAATGCCAATCGCATTTATGCGGAGCCGAACACCATCACCGGTTCGATCGGCATCTTCGGCATGTTCTATACGGTGCCCGATACGCTGGCCAAGATCGGCGTGAAGAGCGACGGCGTCGCCACGAGTCCGCTTGCAGGCGCGTTCGATATCACGCGTCCGCTCGATCCGAAGGTGAGCATCCTCATCCAGAGCATCATCGACAAGGGTTATCGCGACTTCGTGGGCAATGTCGCCAAGGCCCGCGGGAAGGATTTCGCAGCTATCGATGCGATCGCGCAGGGTCGCGTGTGGACAGGCCAGCAAGCGCTCGATCGCGGCCTGGTCGATAAACTCGGCAGCCTCGACGATGCCATTCGCGATGCCGCGCAGCAGGCCAAGCTCGGCAAGGACTTCAAGGTGCGCTACGCCGAGAAGCCGATGGGTGCCTTCGAGCGCTTCCTGACCAACGTCGGCGACAGCTCGGAAACGCACGTTGCGTTGTCGTGGGGTCTGCGCCTGCCGAGCTGGGTCGCCGAGCTGCCGCGCCTTGCACCGGAGTTCGCGTTGTTCCGCACGGCCGAGGCGGGCAAGCCGCACGTTTACGCTTACTGCTTCTGTTCGCCGCGCTAAAAGCTTCGCCGATGAATCGGCTCCTACCGGGCAGGGTGCAACAGAGCATCACTGCGTCTGCGCATCGACAGCCTCACGTTGCTTCTTCGCCTGTTCGTCGACGGTCTTCTGCACGTCCTCCGCTTTTTTCTTCTGCGCCTCCATGGCATCCCAGGGCGTCGAAACGCGGGCCTGCGGCGTCGGCGGTTGCTGTGGTGTCGGTGCCGCCGGTTTTGAACAGGCAGCACAGGCGAGGAGGAGCGTGAGCAGCAAAAGGGTGCGGGTCATGGCAGGTCAGCCTTAAGAGACATACCGAGTCTCTCTCGCGTTGCCGGTCAGCGCAATCGCGCACCGTAGAAACCGTTGCCCCGTTCCACTTCCATCTCCCACCCGAAGAGTTCCGAGAGGCGGTCGTCGGCGAGCAGGCGTTCCTTTGGGCCCTGGTCGAAGAGGCGGCCCTCTCGCAACATCACCACGTGACCGATCTCCGGCACGATTTCCTCCACGTGATGGGTCACCAGCAGCAAGGTGGTGCCCTCGCGCGCCAGTTCGCTGAGCAGGTCGAGGAAGCGGCGCCGGGTACCTGGATCGAGTCCGGCGCAGGGCTCGTCCAGGAGCAACGCACGCGGGCGATGAACCAGCGCCCGGGCAATCAGCACCCTTCGGGCTTCGCCGGTGGACAGCGTCGACACATCCCGTTCGGCGAGGTGCGCCGCACCGACGCGTGCCAGTGCCTCGGCGGCACGGTGGCGCATGGCCTCGTCCACGATATGGTCGAGGCCGAGCGTCATGGACGCGAAGAATCCGGAAAGCACGGCATTCAAGGCTTGTTCGTTGCTGGCTTCGAACTCGCGGCGCAGGTCGGACGACACCACGCCGAGCAGGGAGCGCAGTTCGGCCACGCTCCAGCGGTCGCGCCCGAACACACGGACGACCGGCGAGCCGTCCGCATGGACAATCGGATACAACCGTCGTTCGACCAGCTTGACCAGGGTGGACTTGCCGGAGCCGTTTGGCCCCAGGATGGCCGTGTGCTGACCGGGTGCGATCGACAGCGAGAGGGCGTCGAGCAGCCTCCGGTCTTCACGCAGCACCGTGGCACGGTCGATGAAAAGCAGGGTGTCGTGGTCGTTCATCGGTCCATCCTGTCGCAAGGGCGTGTTGCGCTCAACCCTTCGTCGCAAGGCAGGCACGCGGTACGATTCGCCCATAGACGGAGACCACTCATGCACCCACGACTCAGTAGCTGGCGCCTCGACGGGCGTACCGCCCTTGTGACCGGAGCCAGCAAGGGCATCGGTTACGCCTGCGCGCGTGAGCTCGCTGTTCTCGGTGCCGATGTGTTGCTGGTGGCCCGCGACGAGCTTCAACTGGAGGAAGTGCGCGACGAACTCGCCGAGGAGTGCCCCGATGTCGAGATTCTCGCCATGGCCGCCGACCTGGCCGACGAGGAAGACCGGCTCGCCGTGTTCGACTGGGTGGCCGACCTGGAAGTGAATCTTTCCATCCTGGTGAACAACGTCGGAGGCAACACGCCGCGCGCCACGCTCGACTACGAGCCGGAGGAATACCGGCAACTCTTCGAACTCAATGTCTTCTCGGCGTACGAGATGTGCCGCTCCGCGTATCCGCACCTCGTGCAACATGCGAACGCGGCCATCGTAAACATCGGTTCGGTCTCCGGCATCACGCATGTGCGTACCGGGTCTCCGTACGGCATGACGAAGGCCGCGTTGCACCAGCTGACGCGCAACCTTGCCGTGGAGTGGGCGGAAGACGGCATTCGCGTCAACGCGGTCGCGCCGTGGTACATCCGCACGCAGCGCAGTGAGCCGGCGCTCGCCAACGCGGAGTATCTMGAAGAGGTGCTCGACCGCACGCCGATGGGACGCATCGGTGAGCCCGAGGAAGTGGCGGGCGCTGTGGCCTTCCTCTGCATGYCGGCGTCGAGCTATGTCACCGGTGAGATCGTCGCCGTGGACGGTGGTTTTCTTCGTTACGGATTCTGACCGGCGTTTGTCACGGTCCCGCCCGGACAACGCCAGACGATGCGGGCATCGTTACGATGGTCTACGGGGAGTCGATAATGAACGATGAAACGATGTCCTTGCGCATTCGTCGGGCGGAAATGGCCGATGCAAACCAGGTCGCGATCTGCCTGCAGTCGCTCGGCTATGGCGCCTCGGCCGACCTGGTCCGGGCAAAGCTGGCGGCATTCGGCGAACAGTCCGATGCCGTTCTCGTCGCGTGCCATGGGGTGCTCATCGTCGGTGTCGTCAGTGTTCACATCACGCCACTCTTCCACGCGCCGGGGCACCTCGCACGCGTCACGGCGCTGTCCATTCGTGACGGCCACCAGCGTCAAGGTATCGGCACGGCACTCATGGTCGCGGCAGAACAATGGAGCTGGGCATCCGGCGCGGCACGAGTGGACCTGACCAGCGGAAACCACCGCCCCGAGGCGCATCGGTTCTACGAATCGCTGGGCTACGGTACGGACTCGCGCCGCTTCGTAAAGCATCGCCCCGTCGAGGCGTGACGGGGCGTCGCCTCAAGGGCACGACTGCAACTGGCTGCGAAGGCGTGCGTCCTTCGCGTCCAGCGGTGGACGGTCACTCTTGAACGCGTTGCGGATCTGCCGTTGCGTCGCTTCCGACTCGCTGCGCAATGCCTGGCAGGTTTCCGCGGGGCTGAGTTCCCGACACTGGTCCTGCACCCAGACGTAGTTGCTCGTCGCGATGGCGCCGACATTGCCCTTGCCGCGGTTGAGCTCCGGGGCCGAGGCCACGGCGGAGTTGGGGTTACCGTAGGTATCGGACAGTGACCCGCCAGCGACACCGAGCACACCGAGGGGCGCGAGGTAGGGCTGCGGATTGCCATCCGCGCTGGTGTACGGTTTGCCGTCCGTTGCACGGATGCAGCCGAACATCCGCGGCGGAGGCGGCAACGGCTGGGATTGAGGTGGCGGAGGATCTGAAGTTGCATCGTCTCGCCGAGGCGCGTCGGGCATCGGCGCGACCTGGCCACTGGCCGGCGCGGAGTCCTCCAGTTGGAGTGTCTCCTGCCGCTGGCTTTTCGCGCACGGCGTCTGCTGGTAGATCGTCTGCCCGTCAGCCAGGCACTTGTAGAC
>NZ_JBFUJE010000285.1:0-5044 GCF_056401535.1 Luteibacter sp. P4_E6
GCGTTATATCGACGAGATTGGTCTCAAGGCAGTGATGGAAGAAGCGCTGGCTGGCGTCGACCAGGACACCCACCTGCACGTGAGCTTCGACGTCGACTTCCTCGACCCGAGCATCGCCCCGGGCGTCGGCACCACCGTTCGTGGCGGTCCCGGCTATCGCGAAGCCCAGCTCTGCATGGAAATGATCGCCGATACCGGGCGAGTGGGCTCGCTGGATATCGTCGAGCTGAATCCGGCGTTCGACAAGCGGAACCAGACGGCGAAACTGGCGGTGGATCTCGTCGAGTCGTTGTTCGGAAAGTCGACGTTGATGCGGTGAGGTCCTACCCCTCGATCGGCACACGTCGTACCGGTCGCACCGCGCCGTTATTGTTCACCTCCAGTTCGCGAATCGAGCTATCGGAGAACACCGATGTGTATATGGATGGGTATGTCGCATCGGGATTCCAGGGTGTGGACGTCAGGTAGAATTTGTAGGCCCCAAATACTTCGTGGCCGAGCTCGGTGAAGGCCTCGCTCGACGTGACCGCCGGTTCGTTCGATAGATAGGGAAAGCCCGGTGGCACGCTCGAACCGTTCTCGCCCGATGTGACCACATAGGTACTGACGCGAGAAGGCGGAAGCATCGTGAAGTTGCGCACGAGCAGTTCGTGAACATCGACGGCGGGAATACCCCAGTCGGAGTGGTTCTCGAAGCCTGCCTCAAGAATCAGTCGGGCAACATGGCTGTGTAACCGAAGAGCCTCGGTATTGCTTCGGCTATCGGTGCGGCTGAGTGCCGTACGTAGTGGGTTCGAAGCGTCCGGTACGCCCGGATCAGTGATGCCGCCGAAGATCTCGTATCTTTTTGGCGCGACGATGTTCCGATACAGAACGCCTTTCTCCTGCGTAAGCCCGAAGTAAAAACCACCTTCCATGGGCGTTCCGATGGCCGGCTCACCCTCAGCTCGAGATTGAATCGGATTATTCATGGCGATCCCCCTGCCGAACAGTGTCGGACAATCGGCGTTGCGAGCTTGGCTTCAGTGTTTCTCGCATCTGGTCGGTCGCGCTCTTGGCCAGCGCACGGATGTTTTCGTCGGGAGGCGTAATCGGGCCGTTGAAGATGAGAACGTAGAGAAATCTCGAAGTCACGACGTCTGGGGGTGGCGAAGAGTAACTAAACAGCTTGAGCTCAGAGGTTCCGGGCACAACACCTCCCAGGTAGCCCCACGGAACGTCGCAGCGAAGCACTTCGCCAGCTTTGACAATTTGTGGAGGCGAAGAATAATTGGCGGCAGATATGTGCACGTGCCGACCTTCGTCCTCCGCGCGGAACGGCGGGGTTGTCACTACAAAGGGCTCCCATTGGGCTAGCCCACGAATATCGGCCGCGTAGAAGATCTCGGTTCCCAGATCGTAGTATTCCTCGATGGCAAAAGAGAGAAGCGGAACCTCCCAAGGTGAGGCGCTTGGAGCGTGCTTGCTCATAATGACTCCCTGTCAGGGCAGTTGCTCAATGGATGGGTCTCGGCACTCGCCGGCCGGTCATGCTTTGTAGGGCATGCGTCTGACGGGTCGAACGGGACAATGGTTGATCGGTTCCAAATCCATGACCGTTGCCGTATCGAAGCCCCAGTAATACGCAGTTACATCTTGCGCGCCAGGTTGGAACGCGGTGGAGGTGGTGTAAAACGTTTCCAGCTGAAAGGCTTCGTTGCCGTACTCGACGAAAGCCTCTACCGAGGTGATGCCAGGCTGCTGGTCGAGATAGGGAAATCCATTGGGCAGGCTCGAACCGTTCTGGCCCGATGTGACTATGTATGCATTGTCTTCGCGGCTCGCATGGGGCTTTGGCATGAAGTACCGTACGATCATCTCCTGAACATCCACTGCCGGAATCGCCCAGTCGCTGTACCCATCGATATCCAGCGCGAGAACCTGACGTGCGACCGCACTTTGCGGGGCGATGATCTCGGTGTTTCCCCGGCTGTCGGTTCGACTCAAAGCGCTGCGAAGAAGATTTCCCGGATCGGAGGTGGCCGCACCGTCGATGAGAAGGCCGGTTAACTCATACTGCTTCGGGGCAACGATGTTGGCGTAGACGACGCCTTGCTCGGTCGTTAATCCGATCAGGTAGCCACCGCCTGCGCGTATTCCTGCCTTGAGCTCGCCGGAATACGTGGAATGATCCTTAGACATGACTGCTCCCTATCCGTGGTTGTCTATGTGCCGCGAGATCCTTGCGAACATCGTCTTCCTTCTGGAAACGGATGGAAAGAGGCTTGCTTTGCGTCGCTTTCGGCCAATGCCTGCTCTTTCAACGAGGTGGGACTGGCTTGCCGAATCGACCCTTAGAAAGTCGTTTTTCGGGTGTCGCTCGCCCCTGGGCCACGACCCGGGCTAAACTCAAAGGGTTATCGTCTGCCGCCCCCAAGGTCCCCATGCACACCCGCGTCCTCACCGGTATCACCACCACTGGCACGCCGCATCTCGGCAACTATGTCGGCGCCGTCAGGCCGGCTGTTCTGGCCAGCAAGGACCCGAACGTCGACGCGTTCTATTTCATGGCCGACTACCACGCCCTGATCAAGAGCGACGACCCGGATCGTATCGAGGCATCGCGTTTCAAGATCGCAGCCACCTGGCTGGCAGCCGGCCTGGATCCGGACGTGGCAACGTTCTATCGGCAGTCGGACATCCCCGAGGTGCCTGAACTGATGTGGCTGCTGACCTGCGTCACCTCGAAGGGCATGCTCAACCGCGCGCATGCCTACAAGGCCGCCGTGGACAGGAACGTCGAAGCCCAGGAAGACGCCGACGCGGGTGTGACCGCCGGCCTCTACATGTATCCGGTCCTGATGGCAGCCGACATCCTCGCGTTCAACGCGAACAAGGTGCCGGTGGGACGCGATCAGATCCAGCACATTGAAATGGCCCGCGACATCGCGCAGCGCTTCAACCATACCTTCGGGCGCGAATTCTTCGTCATGCCCGAGGCGCAGATCGAAGAGCAGGTCGCCACCTTGCCCGGCCTCGATGGCCGGAAGATGTCCAAGAGCTACGACAACACCGTGCCGCTTTTCGAGGGTGGTTCGAAGGGTCTGCGCGACGCCATCATGAAGATCGTGACCGATTCGCGTGCGCCGGGCGAGCCGAAGGACACCGACGACTCCGCGCTGTTCACCATCTTCAAGGCCTTCGCCACGCCGGCTGAAACCTCGGCCTTTGCCGATGCGCTGCACCGTGGCATTGGCTGGGGCGAAGCGAAGCAGGTGCTGTTCGAGCGTGTCGAGGCCGATGTCGCGCCGATGCGCGAGCGCTACGAGGCACTGATGTCCCGGCCGGACGACATGGAAGACATCCTGCTTGCCGGCGCGGCCAAGGCGCGTGCGATTGCCGGCCCCCTGGTCGAGACGCTACGCGACGCCGTAGGCCTGCGCAGCGCGCGCCGTCGCAGCGCTCCGAGCGTCGAGCCTGTCGCCACGAAGGCGGCGACCAAGGTCAAGCCACCGCGTTTCGCCAGCTTCCGCGACGACGACGGCAGTTTCCGCTTCCGCCTGTTTGGCACCGATGGCGAAGAGCTACTGCTGTCGACGTCCTTTGCCGATCCCAAGGCGGCAGGCGTGCTGCGCCAGACGTTGTCGACGGTGGGTGGGACGAAGGCGGTGATCGAATCGCAAGGCGACCATGTGGCCTTGCTGGYCAACGGCGAGGTGGTCGCCAATGGCGCGTCATATCCGGACGAAGTCGCGCGTGCCGCGGCGGTCCTTCGACTGCGGACTGCCCTGGACGCCCTCGCCGCGGCACAGGACTGACCATGCGCTATCTGGCCCTCATGCTGCTGGCGCCCTGGCTGATCGTGTTGGGTTGGGCTTACTGGGCTTACCCGAAAGCCTTGCTGAAGAATGTCAGGCGTCGATCGTTCGACGTGCTGGCCCTGGTCGCGGCAGTCGCCGCGGCGGTGCAGGCGGCGATGACGTCCTTCGATGCCGTGGTCATACCGGCTGCCGACAAGTTCGGTCCGAAGAGCGGTGCCATCTGGCAGCAGGTCGTCCCTGCGTTGTGGGGCTACGGCGCGTTCGTCGCCGTGCTGGTCGTCGCGCTGATCATCCGGCAGATCGTCTGGAAGCCTCGCGCTCCGTAAAGCGCGCGGTTTCAGCCGCGCAGGCGCTTGGTCAGGCCCTTGAGGAAATTACGCAGGAACTGGTCGCCGCAGAGGCGGAAGTTGCTGTGCTTGGGCTGGCGGAAGAGGGCGTTGATCTCGCCACGGGTCACCTTGAAGCTGGCGGCAGCCATGAGCTCGAGGATGTCGTCTTCCTTCAGCTCGAAGGCGACGCGTAGCTTCTTCAGCACCACGTTGTTGTTGATGCGTGCTTCGACGGGGCGTGACGGCTGGCTTTCGTCGCGGCCGCGACGCTGCAGGATCAGGCCGTCGAGAAAATGGGCCATGGCCAGGTCGGGCATCTCGACGAAGCCGGGTTCGTCTTCCTTGAGCAACCAGGGGTCGACGGATTCACGGCTGGCTTCGAAGCCGGTGAGCTTGAGGATCTCGACCACATGGACCTCACCGAGGTCGAGCATGTAGCGGATGCTGCGTAGGGTGTCGTTGTTGAGCATGCGCATAGGGTAGCACTGAGGCGGGTCCTATCGCCGCTGAAGCGGCTCCCACAGAGGGTCCGCGCCGTTGGGGAGGGTGACCCCCGCCGACAGAAGGACGCCGCTGAAGCGGTAGCCTGGTGGAAGAGCGTCCTCTCCCACCAGGCTGATCCGGGTCCGTTCGGGCTCAGAACGTCTTTTCGATGCCCAGCAGGATCGACTGGTTGGCGTGGGTCGCGGCATCGAACAGGGCCTGGTACTCCACCCGCAAGGTAAGTCCGCTGTTGAACTGCGCCTGCGCGCCGATTCCGAGCAGCGCGTGGTTGCGCGCCGTGCTGCCGACGTTGGCCCGATAGAGCGGCCCGGCGAGCAGATCCGCGTAGCTCATGGTGGCGTCGCTGCTTCCCTGGAAATCACGCTGGTACTCCACCCGCACGCGCGGCACCAACATGCCGAAGTCGCGTTT
>NZ_JBFUJE010000286.1:0-5037 GCF_056401535.1 Luteibacter sp. P4_E6
GCAATAGACCCACCGTACCGGGATGATCTGGATGGCTGACAACGAATCGCTCCAGCGCCACGACCATGGCCGCCACGGAGCCCTTCATGTCGGCCGCGCCACGACCGTAAAGCAGACCATGGCGCTCGGCCGGTTCGAACGGTGGCGACGTCCAGTTCTCCTCCGGTCCGGTCGGCACCACATCGGTGTGGCCAAGGAAAGCGAGAACCGTCCCGCCAGCGCCATGGGTGGCCCAAAGATTGTCGACATCGCCAAAGCGAAGGTGCTCGATGCGAAAGCCCACGGCCGAAAGACGATCCGCGATCAACGGCAGGCAGCCGGCATCCTCCGGCGTTACCGAGCGTCGACGGATGAGATCACGGGTGAGATCGATGACGGAGGACATGGGCTCGCTTGCCTTACTTGCCGAAGCGTTTCTTGAACGCGTTGTCAGTGAAGCCGACGGAAACCTCGTCGCCGTGGACCACCACCGGTCGCTTGATCAGCGCCGGATACTCCTTCAGCAACAGCGTCCACTCGGGATCGCTGCGCGGATCCTTGCGCTGCGGCAACAGGGTGCGCCACGTCGTGGATGCCTTGTTGACCAGCTTCTCCCAACCGCCGAGCTTCTCCGCCCACACTTTCAGCGTCGCCGACGGCACCGGGTTTGCCCGGTAATCGACGAACGCGTGAGCCACCTCGAAACGCGTTAGCCAGTTGCGCGCCTTCTTGCAGGTGTCGCAGGTGGGCAGGCCGTAGAGCGTGACCGTCATGCTCACTCGCCGCTGCGCAGGAGTTCGTTGATACCGGTCTTCGAGCGGGTCTTTTCGTCGACCTGCTTGACGATGATCGCGGCGTAGAGGCTGTGGCTGCCGTCCTTTGCCGGCAGGCTGCCGGCGACAACGACGCTTCCGGCAGGAACGCGGCCGTAGCTGACTTCGCCGGTGGCGCGGTTGTAGATACGGGTCGACTGGCCGAGGAACACGCCCATCCCGATCACCGATCCCTTCTCCACGACGACGCCCTCGACSACTTCSGAACGKGCGCCGATGAARCARTTGTCYTCGATGATSGTCGGGYYSGCCTGCAKCGGCTCSAGCACACCGCCGATGCCGACGCCGCCACTGAGATGCACGCCGGCACCGATCTGCGCACAGGAGCCCACTGTCGCCCAGGTATCGACCATGCTGCCCGCACCGACGTAGGCGCCGATGTTGGTATAGCTCGGCATCAGCACGGCGTCTTTGGCGATATGCGCGCCACGGCGGACCAGCGCGCCCGGCACGATGCGTGCGCCGAGGTTGGCATACTCCGTCGCGTCGCCGTCGGCGAAACGCAGCGGAACTTTGTCGAACGCGCTCGAGGGGCCGCCATCCATCACGCGATTACCGTTCATGCGGAAATACAGCAGAACGGCTTTCTTCAACCAGGCATTGACCGTCCAGCCGCCCTTGCCGTCCGGCTCGGCGACACGGCGCTCGCCGGATTCGAGCAGGTTGAGCACCTGGTCGACCGCCTCGCGGAGGCTGCCTTCGATTTCATTCTGGTTGAGGTCGGCACGACGTTCGAAAGCGTCGTCGATGAGGGACTCAAGCGTTTGCATCTGCATTCAAGCTGTTCCTGGGGTTTTCGAAACCGATGTGACGAAGCAGGCAGTCGCGCAGGATCTCACGGCGTTGCGGAGACAGCGGCGCGTTGCTGCGATCGGTCAGTTGGAAGAAATCTTCGACACGCTCACCGAACGTCGCGATACGCGCATCATGCACGCGCACCTCGGCTTCGGCCAGCGCCTGGGCAACCGCGGCGAGCAGGCCGGGCCGGTCGGTGCACACCAGGGCAAGCTGCGTGCGTTCGCCGGCATCGACGAATTCAATGCGCGGCGTCATCTGGAAGTGACGCAGGTGGCGCGACAGACTGCGCTTCGGGGGACTCTGGCCCGCCGCCTGATCGAGTGCGCGCAGCATGCGCGAGCGCAGTTCCTCGGCGCGCTGCAACGAGGCGGGCGCCTGCGAGTCCGACTCGAGCAACAGGAACGTATCCAGCGCCTTGCCCGTACTGGAAACGAGGATACGGGCCTCGACGACCGAGAACCGCAGGCGGTCGAGCATGGCCGTCACCGTGGCGAACAGGCCGTCGCGGTCGGGCGTGTAGATGAAGAGTTCCGTGCTGCCGCGCACGGAGAACGGATGGACCTCAACCAGCGGCGTGGCACCGCGGGTTCGCAGGATGGCCGCCGTCTGCCATGCGATCTGTTCGGGTCGGTGACGCAGGAAGCTGAGGTCCGGAAACTCCGACCATACGCTGGCGATGTCGTCGGCGGCCACGTGCTCCGCGACCAACATGGCGAGTGCACGCTCACGCGTCTCGCGCAAGCGCATGCCTGCGTGGGCGGGCGGCGTGAGATCGCTGCGCAGGGCGAAGCGCGTGGAGGTGTACAGATCGGCGAGCAGGCGGTCTTTCCAGGCGTTCCACAGTTTGGGACTGGTACCAATGATGTCGGCGATCGTCAGCAGGTACAGGTGATCCAGGTGTTCCCAGTCACCCACGGTGCCGCCGAAACGATGCACGACATCGGGATCGGTGATGTCCTGGCGCTGTGCCGTGGTGCTCATCAGCAGGTGGTGACGAACCAGCCAGGCGACCAGATCGGTCTCGTCCGCCGGCAGGCCAAGGCGCGCGCAAAAGGCGCGCGCATCTTCCTCACCGAGCGTCGAATGATCCCCGCCACGGCCTTTCGCGATGTCGTGGAACAGTGCTGCTAGGAGCATCAGCTCCGGCTTTTCGACGTGTGGCCAGATTTCGCAGGCAATGGGGAAATCACGCCGTGCGGCCGGATCGGCGAAACGCGCCACGTTGCGCAGGACTCGCAGCGTGTGCTCGTCCACGGTGTAAACATGGAACAGGTCGTACTGCATCCGACCGACCACCTTGCCGAACGCCGGCAGGATAGCGGCGAGCAAGCCGTGGCGATTCATCCGCCACAAGGCCTCCACGGCGGGTGCACCACGCCGCAGCAGCGCCAGGAAAGCGCTGAGTACCTGCGGGTCATCGGCCAGCGATTCGCCATGCAACGAAACGGCATGCTGGATGCGCCGCATGGTTTCGGCAGTAAAGCCGGTGATGCCCGGCTCGTCGAGCCGTGCGATGAAGATCTCCACCAGCGACGCCGGACGGCGCACGAAGAGCTGCGGATTTCGTAGCGAGATGCGCGAGCCGTGGCGAACGTAGTCCGTGCCCACTGGCAAAGCTTCCGTCGCGGGGTCGAGCATCTCCTCGAAGCGCTCGACCAGCTGCGTGCCGGAGCGCTCGATCTGCGTGGCCGCGCGGTAGTAGCCCTGCATGAACTGTTCGACGCCGAGGTTCTTCGCGTGTTCGTCCTCGAAACCCAGGCGCATGGCCAGGCCGCGCTGGTAGTCGAACAGCAGCCGCTCTTCCGCCCTTCCCGCCTCGAGGTGCAGGGCATAGCGGTAGCGTCGGAGGGTTTCCTCGGCACGCACCAGCTTGGTCGCTTCGACCGGCTCGAGCAGCCCTTCGGCCACCATGTCATCGAAATCCGGGGCATCGGCCAGGCGCCGGCCAAGCCAGCGCAAGGCATCGAGCGTGCGCAGCCCACCCGGACCGTCCTTGAGGTTGGGCTCGAGGTTCT
Source organism: Luteibacter sp. P4_E6 (assembly GCF_056401535.1). NCBI lineage: Bacteria > Pseudomonadati > Pseudomonadota > Gammaproteobacteria > Lysobacterales > Rhodanobacteraceae > Luteibacter > Luteibacter sp. P4_E6. Next base: position 3,626 of record NZ_JBFUJE010000286.1, read on the forward strand.
GCGCCGTGTCGTCGTAACGGGCGTGGCGGGCGTCGCGCTCGGCAAGACGTGCGGCGAGGTACTGGCGCGGGGGCCACAGGGCCGGATCGTCGAGGATGCCGCGCAGGCTTTCGGCCAGGATGGGCCAGCCGGCGAGGCGTCGCGCGTCGAGAAGGCTGGTGAACACGCTGGCATCGCTGGCGGCAAGCTCGCGGCACTGTTCCACGGTACGCACGGCGTGGCCCGGCTTCAGTCCGATGTCCCACAGGCAGCCAAAGAAGCTCTCGAGGGCGCGGTGCAGCGCGGGCGAGGTTTCGGCGACGAGCGCCAGCAGATCGACGTCCGACGCGGGAAACAGCATGCCCCGTCCGAACCCCCCTACGGCAAACAGCGCACCGGCGGCCATGTCACCGAGGCAGGCGCCCCAGGCGTGGACGACGATGCGATCGACGATCTCCGACCGGCGTCGAGCGAGCGCCGAGGCGTCTTCACCTTCGCGGAAGGCGACGGTAAGCGACCGGTCCACATCGCCCAGCAGCTGGCGGAGCGAGCGCCGCGCTTCGGGCGATACACCCGAGCGCGGTACGACGGCGGGCAGGCGTGGAAGCGGCGGAAGCGTCACGTCGGAGCCCTTTCTGTGGTTGAGCGTCAGGCGGCGTCCGGCCAGGGGGTCAGGATCTCGAAGCCATCGTCGGTCACGGCGATGGTGTGCTCCCACTGGGCCGACAGGGAGTGGTCCTTGGTAACGACCGTCCAGCCATCGGGCAGCGACTTGGTCTGCGGCTTGCCGGCGTTGATCATCGGCTCGATGGTGAAGGTCATGCCCGGCTTGAGCTCCATGCCGGTGCCGTTACGGCCGTAATGAAGCACCTGTGGCTCGTCGTGGTAGACCTTGCCGATGCCGTGGCCGCAGTACTCGCGGACGACCGAGAAACCTGCCGCTTCGGCGTGCTTCTGAATGGCGGCGCCGACATCGCCCAGGGTGGCACCCGGCTTCACGGCGCGGATGCCCTGCATCATCGCCTCGAACGTCGTGTCGACCAGGCGTTTGGCCAGCACGCTCGGCGTGCCGACGAAATACATGCGGCTGGTGTCGCCGTGCCAGCCGTCCTTGATGACAGTGACGTCGATATTGACGATGTCGCCGTCCTTCAGGACCTTGGTTTCGGTCGGAATACCGTGGCAGATCACATGGTTGACCGACGTGCACACGGTCTTCGGGAAGCCCCGGTAGCCCACGTTGGCGGGGATCGCCTTCTGYACATTCACGATGTGATCGTGGGCGAGGCGGTCCAGTTCTTCGGTGGTGACACCGGGTTTGACGTGGGGCACGAGCATCGCGAGCACCTCGGCGGCCAGGCGGCCGGCCTCGCGCATGTGCTGGATCTCTTCGGGGGTCTTCGGTACGACGGCCATGATGGTTCTCTCTTTTC
>NZ_JBFUJE010000287.1:0-5034 GCF_056401535.1 Luteibacter sp. P4_E6
GTCATAAAGAACGAAGTTGCCGTCTCCCTGCATGTCGGCCATCACCGCGCCGCGCCCGGTAGTGTTCGTCGACCAGATCGGCCGCAGTGGCGTTGTGTTCCGGTAGACGACAAAGTTGCCGTCGTGTTGGAGCGTGGCCAGATAGCGACCTTCGTCGGAGTACATTATCTCGCCAGCGACGAGTCGTTCACCAGACTGTAATACGCGCGCGGCCGTGCTACTTCCGTACGCGAACGCGACGATTGAGACACAAGCGACCACCAAAGAACGGGTTCGAGTCACCATGGGCTGTCTTCCTTTTTTCTGGCTGAGTCCCCACGAGGGGATTCGTTAAGTTAGGGATGACAACTCCAGAGCGATAACCTCCAACGTCGCGCCCTCGTGCCAGCGGGTTGGTGTACGACAGGTGGTCATTAGAGCGTGCGTTTAGCGTTTTCGCCGACAGCGCGGTTCTCGCCACCTTGCTCCCGGAACCGCTTGATGGCTTTGAGATAGTTCTGGGGAGGCGCAGGACTACACGGCATCTTCTTCAGCCGCGCGGTCCCTCTGGTAACCTTGTCCCTCCGCGCTCCGAAGCCACTGTTCATGACGTCGACCCCCCAACGCCACGCGTACCTCCCGTACGTCGATGGACTGCGAGCGATCGCGGTCATTGCGGTCGTGCTGTACCACCTGAATCCGGCATGGTTGCCGGGCGGGTTCGCGGGCGTTGATATTTTCTTCGTGATTTCGGGCTTTGTCGTGGCGGCTTCGGTGGGTGAGCGTGAGCGCACGTCGCTTCCTTCGTTCATCACCTACTTCTTGTCCCGGCGCATGCTGCGCATCGCCCCTGCGCTTATCGTCTGCCTGCTGGTCACCGGACTGGTCGCGGCGGTCTTCATCCCCGACGCGTGGTTGRGCGACGGCAACCAACGCACGGGAAAGTTCGCGTTCTTCGGCTTCGGCAACGTGATCCTGGCGCAGCACAATAACGATTACTTTTCGCCGATCTCCGAATACAACCCGTACACGCACACGTGGTCGCTGGGTGTAGAGGAGCAGTTCTACCTGCTGTTCCCGGCGTTGTTCTGGCTATGGAGTTTTCGCGGGCGTTGGCGCGGCGTCGTTACCGGTCTGTTCGTCATCGGCGGGGCGTGGTCGTTCGTGCAGGCCGTGCAGCTGGGTTCCACCGATCCTTCCGCGGCTTTCTATCTGCTGCCCAGTAGGTTCTGGGAACTGGCGGTGGGCGTCGTGCTCTATCTTGGTATGTCGATGGCGGGGCGGCGTTTTGACGCCTTCGACCCGGTGACGCCACGCTGGTTGTTGCCGGCGGTAGCCCTCGCGTCGATCGGCTTGTTGGTAAGCCTGATCACATCGCAGCCGACCAGGTTCCCCGCGCCGGGCGCCGTGCTTCCGGTGCTGGCGACCGCCGCCTTGCTCGGGCTGTTGCACGGACGCCCGATGGATTYTCCGCTCGTGCGCGCGCTGACCTGGCATCCGATGCTCCGGATCGGTCGGCTGTCGTATTCGCTTTACCTGTGGCACTGGCCGGTATTCGTGCTGTTCCGCTGGACGGTAGGCACCGGTTCGTTGGCCACGCGCGTCGCCGCCGTGGCGATCGCGGTGATCCTGTCCGTGCTGTCCTGGCGTTATGTCGAGACGACCGTGCGCCGCGCGCACCGATTCAAGATCATGCCGCGCATTGCCGTGGTCGCCTGTGGTGTCGTGGCGCTCTATGCGGGCATGTGGATCAGTGGTTGGGTGGCTCGACGCCAGCCGGTGCTCTCGATCAGTGCCGTCGCGCGTCACGCCGATGACTGGTATCCGTCGAAGAAGCCGGTCATCACCAATGCCTCAGGTTGTTCGGTAACGCCGACGCCCGTACCCGTCGGCGATGGCTTTCGTGTCGTCTTCGAACGCAAGGCCTGTCGCGGACCGGTGACCGCGCCCCGGGTGTTCGCCATTGGTGACTCGCACGCCATGGCCTATGGCACGATGTTCAGTGACTACGTGCTGGATACCGGCGCGCAGGTGATGCTCTACAACAATGGCGGATGCCCCTTCCTGAGCCTGCAACCCTGGCGTGACCGCATGCCTCATTGCGCCAAGGTGGCGGGACAGGCGTTGGAGGACATGTTGCCTCGGTTGCGCGCGGGCGACGTGGTGTTCATGCCTTCGCTGCGCGTACCGCGATTTGTGGACCAGTGGRCTCGCCTGCCTCAGGAGGGCATGCAGGAACTCGTCTTCGGCGATGCCGCGGCGAAAGAACGCGATGCCGCCGTGCTGGAGGGGGCGAAGATTCTCCAGCGTATCCGGGCCACCGGCGYGCGCCCGATGATCGAGGCGCCGAACCTGGTGTTGAAAGCACCCCTGTTCCGTTGCGCGGACGTGTGGACGGCGAGTAACCCGGTGTGTGCGGACGGCACCACGGTGAACCGAGCCGAGTTCGAGCACCTTCGCGCACCGATGCTCGCCTCGATTCATTCGCTGGCAGGCCAGGTGCCCGGCTCGGCTGTCTGGGATCCCTTCCCGCTGCTTTGCCCGGTGGGCGCAGAGTGCAATGGCCTTCTCGACGGCAAACCACTGATGTTCGACGGCGACCACCTGAGCGGCTTTGCCAACCGTCTGCTGTTGCCGTCGTTTACCCAGGCGGTTCGTCAACTCCAGCCCGTGCCATCGACACCCGGCGTGACAACCGACTAGCGCCGGGCGGCAAGCAGTGCGCTGAGGCGGTCCGGCGTGCCCTCGATGCGTTGAAGATGCGGATAGCGGAGCGGTCCCGCCGGTTGTATGGCGACAGTGGATGTCCTCCCGTCCGTCGTTGTCGTCAGCCGTACAGGGCTGGGCCGCGCCGCCTTGAGCGCATCTTCGAGCAACTCAGGTCGATAGGCGACCCCGTTCACCGCATCGATGCGTGCACCTGGAGCGAAGCCCATGTGGAACGCCGGGCCGTTCCACGACACGGCTTTTACGATGCCGCCCTTGCCGACGGTGAGGCCAATGGCGCTGGAGAAGTCGCGGGCACCGGCGTCGATTTCACTTTGCCGGAAATACTCGCCAGGAGTGGCATCGAAAACGAGACGGTAGCCCTCCTGTTCCAGGCCATCCGTTACACGGGCCGCGTCATGGCTGTCGAGGCGGGAGCGCAGAAAGGTTGGCCAGTCGTTTGCGGCGACGCGTTGAAGGGCTGTGCAAACATCGTCGAAGGTGTATGTCGACGTCGTCATGTCGCCCTCCTGGCCGCTGCCGAAGAAGTCACGTGCGAAATCGTCGAGGCTCTTCTTGTCGCCCGTTTTCTTACGGATCTCGGCATCGACGGCGAGCCAGAGGAAAACCCCTTCGCCGTAGTAGTCCTCGCGTCGTTGCCAGTCGCGCCATGAGAGTGGATGGCCCGCGGCGATCAGGGGATCGTTGGTACTGTCCTGCAGGGACTTCCACTCACGCCCGCTCTGGCCAAGGACACCGGCTGCACCCACCGCGAGCGCATCGAGGGTCTCTTGTCTGCTGCGCAACCCAGCGCGCGCGGCGAGCACGCGGCCCCAGAATTCCGTCTGGCCTTCATAGACCCAGAGCAGACTGCCGCGCATGGGCTCGTTGAACGTAGCCGACCACAGGTCGGCGGGCTGGCGGTAACGGCCGTTCCACGAGTGCACGAATTCGTGAGCGAGCAGATCGCGGTCGACAAGGTAGTTTGCGTTGTTCCGGAAGAAATCCGGAGGAAGCACGTTGCTGCTGGACTGCGCCTGCTCGATGCCTCCCGGGCCGGGCAGGGTGTCGCTGAGGGCCAGCATGAAATCGTAGTGGTCGTAGTGACGCGTCGGCAACAGCTTGCGTGCTTGTTGCACCATCGCGCGCAGCCGTTCCTGTTCCTTCGCGTCCACGGTTACGTCATCGGGGTTCCCGCCGAGGGTGGTCAGTCGCACCGGCGCGTCGCCCGCCGCAGCAAGTTCATATCGCTCGACGTGCCGGCCTGCGAAGACGGGCGAGTCGACCAGCGCTTCCAGGGATGTCGTGTTGAACTCAACGGAACTTCCGGGCCGGCTTTCGAGCGCGGTGACGTATCCAAAACCTGGCGGCAGCGTCAGTCGTGCCGTCACCGGAATGTTCCGCACGAACCAACCGGCAGGGTAGAGAACCACGCTCTGCCACGGAACGGTGACGATGTCTGGCGTCGCACTCACCAAGCCTTGTCGCGCGGAGAAGGGCGACAGGAACTCGAAAACGACATCGAGCGTGGTCACGCCGGAAGGAATGTCCAGATGGAAAGCGAACGGATTCACCGTGTCGCGTTGCCATGTGAGTGGCCGACCTTGCGCATGGATGACGAGCCCGGCCAGCGCGGTGGCCGACGCTGTCGGCGCATGGCTTCCCGTTTCCCACTGTGGGTAGAGGAGAGTCATGGGTCCGTCCGACTGAACGGGTATCGATTCGCGCACGCGATAGATACGTTGCGCCGTGTCCGTCGCGTCGACGGCGAGCCCGATGCTCCCCTTGAAAGGAACATCGCGCGGCGCCGGAACCGGCAAAGGGAGGGGCAGCGGTTGCGGCCCCTCCGATGCATGCGCCGGGCTGGCGGCGATCAAGGCGAGAACAAGGAGCCGACCGATACCCTGCATGACGCGCCAGCCTGATTTGTGAGGAACGTTGCTTCTACCGTTGCGGGGGTTAATCGGCCATGACCGCGGCGGTGTACGTCGCGATATCGGCCGGCTTGTCGGCAATCTTCCACGCGCCCGCGCCTTCCAGCTCTCGGCGATCGCCAAAGCCCCAGAGCACGCCGATGCCCCGCACGCCATTGGCGACGGCGCCTTCCATGTCGTAAAGACGGTCGCCGATCATGATCGTGTCTTCGGCCGGCTGGTCGAAGTCGGCGAGCGCGGCGGCGATCATCGTGGCCTTCTCGCTGTGCGCAGTGGACAGGTCGGGTGCGTAGACGCGCTCGAAGAAGTGGCCGAAGGGCAGGTGGGCGATGATCGGGCCAGCATGGGGGAGGGGCTTGCTGGTGACGACGGCGAGGCGATGGCCGGCAGCAGACAGCGAAGCGATCAGTTCGGG
>NZ_JBFUJE010000288.1:0-4995 GCF_056401535.1 Luteibacter sp. P4_E6
GAACAACCCCAGCGGCAGCGTCAGCATATCCACCACGAAACCATCGTGGTCGGACGAACCCATCGCCTTCTTTGCATCGGTAGCCGTGGCCGAATCGTCCAGCGTCTGCACCGGTGCGTCGAGGTTGCCGCGGCCGTACTGCATCTTCAGGAACAGGCCGCGCGCCACGGTATTCAGCAGCGCGTTGTCGAGTACCTGGTGCGTCGGTACCTGGCGCGGAGCCTGGCCCTGGATGTTGCCGAAGTTCTCGGTGAACAGGAACGAGTAGCGATCCTGTTCCGGCACCGAATCCACGGCATTCCACAGCGTCGGCTTGACCAGGTTCTTGCCCAGCTTCAACAGGTTCTGGCTGTCGTCATAGCGGCCGGCGATCAGGCCAACCACGTCGGTGAAGCCATCGCTGAACTGGTAGGAGTTGAAGTCGCCCACCACCAGCAGCGGTGCAAGCAGGTTCTTCCGGTCGGTCTGGATCGCCTGCACCTGGGTGGCGAGGGATTTGGCCTGGAGGAAGCGCTTCTCGCGGTCGCGATCGGCGGCGTCGCCGGTCTTGTCCACGTTCTGGCGGGCCTTCGGATGGACGGCGATCACGTTGACACGCATGCGGCCGATGATCGACGGCACCTCGGCGGTCAGCAGCAGCGGCGGATGGTCGTGCAGGAACGAGACGGAACCTTCGTCGTCCCAGGTTTCGTCCGCACCCAGCTGACGCACGTCGAGCACACGCACCCGGTCCGTACGGACGAGGAAGCCGACGTTGATGCCACTCGGATCGTGGCCCGGCTGGAGGATGGCTTCGTACTGCGCCGGGTAGTCGTCACCCAGCTGCTTTGCCAGACCCTGCAGGACGGCCAGGCTCTTCACTTCCTCGACCGAGAGGATGTCCGGCAGCTTGAGTACGCTACCGATGTACGCCGAGAGTCGTTGCGTCTTCAACGCGACCTGGGCCGGCGTCGGCTCGGTGTCGCCGCCGCTGCAGGTGAAGGTCGTATTGAAGTCCGAGTCGCAGAAGCGCTCCATGTTGAACGCGCCCACGCGTGTTGCATAGAAGGGACGCGAATCGACCGCGCGCGGCAGCGTAGCGGCCTTCTTGATCGTGATCTTCGTCGGGATGAAGGTGTACATGCCGAAGGCGTAGGACATCACGCCTTCGGCCTTGAAGGTCGTGCCTGCGTTGAACGGGGTGTTTGCCGCCACTGCACCGAAGTCGGCCGTGTTCATCTTGAACACTTCGGGGTTACCCGACCAGTTGGGCAGGTTCACACCCGCAGGCACCGGCACGGTGTAACGCACGCCCGGCTTGCGCAGCGAGCGTGTGCCGTTCGCGGTGATGTACACCTCGGCAAAGGGTTCGTTGCTGAAACGCAGGTTACCGGTCGTGATCATGCCATTGTCGATCACGACGCGCATGCCGACGTAGCACTGGTAGTTCGTCGTGCCGCAGGAAAGCGCATTCGGATCCGTCGACGGAATGCTATTACCGAACGCCACAGCCTTCGGCAGGTGCGCGCCGTGCATGCTCGTGGTGATCGTGGCGTTTTTCAGCTCGGGCAGGTTGAAGTAGTTGTCCACCGTGGCTTCGACATCGACCACGTCGCCCGACTTGACTTTCGGCGCCGTGCTGGTGAACACGTAGATGCCATTCGAGGTGAGCGGGTCGGTATCGGCGCGATTGTCCGGCGTCTGCATGGTGAAGCCGGCGGGGCCRACCGCCGTGACGATGTTCGCGTGCGTGGCGACACGTTTGCCGACCAGTGGCGAGACCTGGCCCGTGCCGGTGACCTGCCAGATTTCCGCCGCGACCGGGATTTCATTGAGGATCGCGCCCACCGCTGCGCTTTTCGCAATGGTGACATCGCCTGTCGCGTCGCTCAGGTTGACGCGGAACGTCTTGTCGGGACCGGCGGCCTTTGCGCCGTGCACCGTGACGTTGAGTGTGGCGCTGTTGCTGCCGGTCGGAATCGTCAGTGTGGTATCGACGGCGTCGTAGTCACCGGCGGCGACCGTGGCGGTGTCGTCCGCCGTTGCAGCGTGCACGCTCACGTCGGTGGTCACCGGCTGGCTGAGCGTCACGGTGAACGGCATCGTGACGTCGTCGCCATTGCGCAGGCTCACCGTGGCATCGGCGACGGAAAGGCTCGGCCCCTGAGCGACGCAGGGCGACGTGCTGGCGCGCGGCGCCGTCGGTGCAACCTTGATCCAGTCCGCCGAGTTGTCGCCACTGGACTGCGGGACGCCTGCAGGGTTCGTCTTGCGGCCATAACCCTGGTCCGTATTGCTGCTGCCGAGCGTGGCAAGCGGCGTGCCCAGCTTGTACGCCGAACCGGTGCTCAGGCCCACCTGGTCGATCACCGTGCCCGAGCCATTGAGCAGGGCGAGGCCACCATCGTCCGTGACGCCTGTCGAATACTTCAGGTCGGGCGTGACGCTGCCGGAGTAACCGGAAGCTGCCGTGTTCGCGAGCAGCAGGAAACAGCCCGGGGCAACCGACGTGCCCGCCGGGAACGTGAAGCGTGTGCCGGTCGTCCCGGCCGAGTTGGACGCGTTGAGTTTGTAGCCGGAAACGTCCAGTGCCGCGGTGCCGGTGTTCTGCACCTCGACGAACTCGTCGTTGCCCCCGGCGGGTCCGCGAACGCGGAACTGGGTGATCGTAAGGTCCGCGGCTTGCAGCGGAAGAATGGCCATAAGGCCTGCCAGCGCCGCCCATGTGGCGCGCCGTGTCGTGGTCAAACGCATTCGAATATCCCCTCGAGTCGTTGAGATGTACGCGACCCGAAGCACCCCGCAACCCCTGCGTGGCGTTCCCCCTGCGGATCCGCCGGCGAAGTGTGCCGCGAATTTATGACAGGGGGATGTGACGCACCCGACGACTCAGGAAGGTTTCTGCTTGGTCCCGAAGATCTTGTCGCCGGCGTCGCCCAGGCCGGGGAGGATGTAGCCGAGCTCGTTGAGATGATCGTCGATACAGGCGACGTAGATCTCGATATCCGGGTGGGCGGCTTCGATGCGCTTCAGACCCTCGGGCGCGGCCACCAGGAAAAGGCCCTTGATCTTCTTCGCGCCGGCCGCCTTGAGCATGTCGACGGTGGCGACCAGGGTACCCGCGGTGGCCAGCATGGGATCGACGATGATCGCCGTGCGCTCGTCCATGCCGCCACTGAGCTTCTCGTAATAGGCGACCGGCTCGAGCGTCTCTTCGTCACGCTGCAGGCCGACGACGCTCACCTTGGCGGCGGGAATCATTTCCAGCACGCCGCTGAGCATGCCCAGACCGGCACGCAGAATCGGCACGATGGTGACCTTCTTGCCCTTGATGTGCGTGACTTCGACCGGGCCCGCCCAGCCCTCGATCATCTTGCACTCGGTTTCCATGTCGGCCGTCGCCTCGTACGTGAGCAGCGCTGCGACTTCCGAAGCGAGTTCGCGGAACTCCTTCGTGCTGATGCCGGCACGGCGCATCAGGCCGAGTTTGTGCTGGATGAGGGGGTGGCGGACTTCGACGATTTTCATGGGCATGCGGTCGATGGCAAGGATGCCGCGATTGTCGCATGCGAGAGCCTTCCAGCCAGATGGCCGGAACCCCTGGGGTCAGGGCAGGGACACTTGTAGGAGCCGATTCATCGGCGATCCCGCGGCAGCGGGCAAGGTTGCGGCGGCAAGGTTGACGCGAGTCCCCATCGCCGATGAATCGGCTCCTACAGATTTTTTAGCCCTTCAGGCAGGTGCTCATGAAGGTCTTGCGCTCGTCGCCCTTCAGGCTCTTGGCCGAAGCGTCCTTGTTGCAGGACGTCATCTTCTGCTGCTGGGTCATCTTGGCCGGCGCCGGGGCGTCGCCCTTCAGGCAGCTGCTCATGAACGTCTTGCGGTCATCGCCCTTCTTGCCTGTCGCCTGTGTATTGCATGTCGACATGCGCTGTTGCTGCGGCGTCAGTTCTTTCTTGGCGGCTGCCTGTGGGGCGGCCATCGCACCGGCGGAAAAGGCGAGCAGGGAAGCAACGGCAAGGACACGAAGCTGCATACACATGGCAAACCCCTACGTGACGCCGGGCGAATCCGGCGTGCCTGAGCTTACCCCTCACGGTCATCCCTTACAAAAGGGGATTCAGCAGGCCTGGCGGGTGGGGCAGGCTCTTTGTGGGAGCCGATTCATCGGCGATGCTTTCGCGAGCACCCTTCGCCGCTGAAGCGGCTCCCAGATGGAGCGATCCAGATAGAGCAGTGCGTCGGCCTCAGGCCGCCTTTGTCGACGACGCCGACCGACGCGGGCCTTCCTTCAGCGCATGCCGGATTTCCTCGACGATGAGGTCCACCTCGGCACTGGTCACCCGGAAGTGCGGCGTGAAGCGCAGCGAGTTGGCACCGCCATGGATCACGCCGACGCCGCGCTCACGCATGTATTCCTCGGTCGAGCCTTCGCCGTAGCACTTGTAGTCCGCTGCCAGCTCGCAGGAGAACAGCAGTCCGGTGCCCTGGACCTTGGTGATCATGCCGCCGAGTTCGCTCTTGAGGCCTTCCAGCTTCTGCAGGAATTCCTGGCCGCGGTCGCGGATGTTCGCGCGGACCTCGTCGGTCAGCTCCGCGAGCGTCGCGACGGCGACATCGAGGGCGCGCGGGTTCGCGGTCATCGTGTTGCCGTAGATGCCCTTGCGATACAGGCCGGCGACGCGGTCGGTCACCGCAAGCACGGAGAGCGGGTACTGGCCGGCGTTGAGCGCCTTGGAGAAGGTCTCCATGTCCGGCGCTTCCAGGGATTCGAAGCCCGGGTAGTCGATGATGGACAGCACGCCGTGCGCACGCAGGCCGGCCTGGATCGAATCGACCAGGAGCAGGGTGCCGTRCTCGCGCGTCAGTTCGCGCGCGGCGGCGTAGAACTCCGGCGTGAGCGCACGGCCCGGATCGCCTTCGCCCATGACCGGCTCGAGGAACATCGCCTCGATGAACCAGCCCTGGCGGTCGGCCTCGGCGAACGCGGCCTTCAGCGAGGCCACGTTGTAAGGC
>NZ_JBFUJE010000289.1:0-4956 GCF_056401535.1 Luteibacter sp. P4_E6
CCAGATACCCGCGCCGGCCGTGCAGTGGCGCACGGCGCTTTCCATGTCCAGCCACTGCCAGTCCGGCTGCTTGCCGGCGATGATCACGTTGACGTAGTGCCGGCTGCGCAGGCAGTGATCGGCGACCGAGAGCAGGCAGTTCGCATCCGGCGGCAGGTACACGCGCACGATCTCGGACTTCTTGTTGGCCACATGGTCGATGAAGCCGGGATCCTGGTGCGAGAAGCCGTTGTGATCCTGGTGCCACACGTGCGAGCTCAACAGGTAGTTGAGCGAAGCGATCGGCGGCCTCCAGGACATCTTGCGCGTGACCTTGAGCCACTTCGCGTGCTGGTTGAACATCGAATCGATGATGTGGATGAAGGCTTCGTAGCAGGAGAAGAAGCCATGTCTGCCGGTGAGAAGGTAGCCTTCGAGCCAGCCCTGGCACTGGTGCTCGCTGAGCACTTCCATCACGCGGCCTTCGGGCGAGAGGTTCTCGTCGACGCCTTCGTACTCGGCCAGCCAGGTCTTGCCGCTGACTTCGTAAATCGCTTCCAACCGGTTCGACGCCGTTTCGTCCGGCCCGAACACGCGGAACGTTTCCATGTTCTGCTGCATCACGCCGCGCAGGAACTTGCCCAGCACACGCGTGGCTTCGGCCTTGTGATCGCCCGGCGTCTTGACGTCCTCGGCGAAGGGGCGGAAGTGCGGCATGTGCAGCTGCTTCAGCAGCAGGCCGCCGTTGGCGTGCGGGTTCATGCCCATGCGTCGCTGGCCGCGCGGTGCGAGGGAGGCGTACTCCTCGCGAAACTGCCCGCGCTCGTCGAACAGCTCGTGGGCGTCGTAGCTCTTCATCCAGTCTTCGAGGATCTTGATGTGACCCTCGTTATCGAACTTGTCGATCGGCACCTGATGCGCGCGCCACGTGCCTTCCACGGGCTTGCCGTCGACCACCTTGGGGCCGGTCCAGCCCTTGGGGCTGCGCAGCACGATCATCGGCCAGCGCGGACGCTTCGCTTCCGATGCCGTGCCCTCGCGTGCTTCGCTCTGGATGCGCCTGATCTCGTCCAGGCACGTATCGAGCGCCGCAGCGAACGCCTGGTGCATGGGCTCGGGCTCGTGACCCTCGACGAAGTGCGGCTCGTATCCGTAGCCGCGCATGAGATCGCGGAGTTCTTCCGGTTCGATGCGGGCGAGCACCGTCGGGTTGGCGATCTTGAAGCCGTTGAGGTGGAGGATGGGTAGCACGGCGCCATCGCGCACGGGATTGAGGAACTTGTTCGAATGCCAGCTGGTGGCCAGTGCGCCGGTTTCGGCTTCGCCGTCACCGACCACKCAGCTGACGATCAGGTCCGGATTGTCGAACGCCGCGCCGAACGCGTGTGACAGGGAGTAACCGAGTTCACCGCCCTCGTGGATCGAGCCCGGGGTTTCCGGTGCGACGTGGCTGGGGATGCCATACGGCCAGGAGAACTGGCGGAACAGCTCGCGCATGCCGGCCACACTGCGGTCGATATGCGGATAGATTTCGGTGTAAGAACCTTCGAGGTACGTATGCGCTACCAGGCCGGGGCCGCCGTGGCCAGGGCCGATCACGTAGATCATGTTGAGGTCGCGTTCGACGATCGCGCGATTGAGATGGGTGTAGATGAAGTTCAGCCCGGTCGTGGTGCCCCAATGGCCGAGCAGGCGGTGCTTGATGTGCTCCTTCGACAGGGGCTCTTCCAGCATGGGGTTGTCACGGAGGTAGATCTGGCCAACGGTGAGGTAGTTGGCGGCACGCCAGTAGGCGTGCATGCGGCGTAGGAGGTCGGGCGCAAGCGTCTCGGACATGGGGAGCTTTCCAGGCGACGGGGACTCCCTTGAGCGTATGCGTTGGAGGATTGCCTCGGCGTGAAAGAACGGGCCCTATTTGCCCGACACGTCCCTGCGTCAGTGTCGCACCCAGCTGCTCACTTCCCCGGCCTCGCCGCGCATGAAGGCATCGAGCGCCGCAATGTCGTACGCGTTCTCCCAGTGCTCGAGGATACGTCCGTCACGAAACCGCCATAGACCGCAGAACGGCATGCCGATCTCGCTTTCGCCGCGCCGGGCACGAATGCTGCCAAGGACGGCACCGAAATAGTCGTTGGCGACGATGCTGTCCACGCGCATTTGCAACGTTCGCCCGCTTTCGCGGATCAATGCGTGAATCTTCTCGACCACGGCTGCTTTGCCATAGAGGCGGCCCCGGTCGGCTCCGACATGGCGCTGGGCGGTATGCAGCACCATGTCCTCGTCGGCATGGTGTTCGATGCGGCGGAGATCCTCGTAAATGGAGCGCAGCGTGGCGATGTTGGGATGCAGGGTGGACATGGGTGCGGCTCCTGTTATGCGGGCTCTGTCGGTACATCACGGACAGGACGCCAGCCAAGCAGGCCGAGGCGATCGACGGCTTCGGCAATGGCCCGCACTTCGGCCGCATTGAGGTTCACGTGCGCCGCGCTGGCGTTCTCCTTCAGGTGCTTTACGGACGTGGTGCCGGGAATGAGCAGAAGCGCGGGTGAGCGGTGCAACAGCCATGCCAGGGCGAGTTGCGATGGAGTGACCGCGTATGTCGCGGCGAGTGGTGTCAGCGCACTGTCGGGCCCGACCAGTCCGCCGTGACCGAGCGGGAACCAGGGAATGAAGGCGATATGGTGGCGAGTGGCGTGCTCGAGCACCTCGTCGTCGGCCCGGTCGGCGACATTGTAAAGGTTCTCGATCGCCACGATGCGCGCGGTCTTCTGGGCTTCGAGCAGTTGCGCGACGCTCACGCCCGGCTGGTTCGAAAGGCCGATGTGCCTGATCTTGCCCTGCTCCTGGAGACGCACCAGTTCCCCCAGGCTGTCGGCAAGCGGGACCTTGGGATCGATGCTGTGCAACTGGTACAGCGCGATGCAATCCACCCCCAACCGCCGCAGGCTCAGCTCCACTTGCTGGCGCAGATATCGCGGATCGCCCAGGGGCTGGATGTAGGGCGCACCCGGTGCGTCGTGGATCCAGTCCAGCTTGCCCGATCGCAGCATCCCGCCCTTGGTGCAGATCACCAGATCGTTGGGATAGGGGTGCAACGCCTTGCGGATGATCTCCTCGTTGTCGCCGGGACCATAGGCATCGGCGGTGTCGATGAAGTTGATACCGAGTTCGTAAACGGCGTGCCGCAGGACCTGAATGGCATTGCGCTCGTCGGCGGGCGGTCCCCACATGCCGTAGCCGGTGAGGTGCATGGCGCCGTAGCCGAGTCGGTTGACGGGAAGATCGCCGCCGAGGAGGAACGTGTCGGGGACGGGCTTTGCGGGATTCGTGGTCATGTCATCGCTTCCTTGCTGACGAGGTGGTTCCGGCGGTCGGCGGCGCGTGCCGGGTTTCCGCACCAGGTGCCGAGCGTGATTTCGGCGGTGATCCCGGGACCGAAACCGGCGATGAGGCCTTGTGCTCCCTGGGCGGCGCCGCCCGCCTCGAACAGGCGGCGAAGCGCATCCAGCACCACAGCGGAGGCAATGTTGCCGTACTCGGTCAGCGTGGCCCGGCTGTGTCGGAACATCTCTGGTGCGACGCCGAGAAAATGCGAGAGGTCGTCCAGGATGCGCGGGCCGCCCGCGTGGATGATGTAGAAGTCCAGGTCGCTCGCATTCCAGCCAAACTCGGCGGCGACAGAGCGAAGTTCCGGTGCCAGCTGTTCCATTGTGCCGGGCACGCGGCGATCCAGTTGGAAGTGGAAGCCCGTGGCCTTGACCGCGTACGAAATCCAGTCCTCCGTTCCCCGCACCAGTCGCGAGCCGTTGCCGGCCAGCCGCACGCCCGTACCACCTTCGCCACGCACGACGGCCGCAGCGACGGCATCGCCGAACAAGCCATTCGAAAGCAGGTTGCCCACTTCAAGGTCGGTGGGCTGGTAGCACAGCGAGCAGAATTCGCACGCCACCACGAGTACATGGGCGCCCGGATAGGCGAGGCAGAAATCGTGGGCGCGGTTGATTGCCGCTCCTCCCGCCGCGCAACCCATCTGGGCAATGGGCAGCTGCCGGATATCCGCGCGGAAACMGAGTTCGTTGATCATCCAGGGGATCAGCGAGGGCATGGTAAAGCCGGTACATGAGACGAAGACGATCGCATCGATACGGTCGGCTGTCAGGTCAGCATGGTCGAGTGCACGTGCGACGACGTCGGGCACGCGGGCCTTCGCTTCGCGCACGTAGACCGTGTTTCGTTCTTCGAAGCCCGGGTGTGCGAGGGTGTCTTCGATCGACTGGACGATGTGCCGCTCGGCCACCTGCGTGTTTCTGATCAGGCGCAATGCCAAGGGCAGCTGGTCGTGATTTGCATGCAACCCGCGTGCGAGGCGAAGCGTGTCGTCAAGGGTGATGACGTGTTCGGGAACATCGACCGCGGGGCGGCAGAGGGTGACCATGTTTTCACTTCCCTGTTGTCAGATGGCCCGGCCAGTTCCCCGGCCGGGCCCGTGTCGTCATGTCAGAGGATGGTGAGCGTGGCGTTGCCGCCGGCACTCGTCACGCCTGCCGGCGATGCACACTGATTACCGAGGGTCGAAGCGAGGTTGGTGAGGACGAACGTCGCCTCCGCCATCTGGCCGCTGTAGCGTCCCGAGGTAATACTCCCAGGGGCGGTGACCACCAGGTTGCCTCCCACCGAGGCGGCGGTCGCGGTATAGGTGAATGTGCTTGTCGCAGGAGGGACGCCGTCTGTCCAGTTGATGGTCCAGGTCGTTGGTGGCGCGGAGAAGAAATTCGCGCACGAGAACGGGGCGGAGAATTCCGCGTCGGACCACGMAGTGGTGAACAGTGGCCCTCTTACCAGCTGCACACAGTTCCATGTCGTTTCCGTTGTCACATCATGCTCGACGACGGCATTGGTGACCCCTGGTGACCAGGTGGCATCGTGGCTTCCCAAGGCGCAGACGGCGGAACTGGCATGCGCGGCCGATGGTAAGAC